>DASYEG010000078.1:0-3775 GCA_036499145.1 Micropepsaceae bacterium
TGGTTTCGTGTCCGGCCTGCGCCAATGCGCGCGCCACAGCCAGGCCGACAACACCGGCGCCGATCACGACTGCGTCCGCGGAGAAAATCTCGCTCATCCGGTCCTGAGATAGCGCACGGCTTCGTCGCGGCCAAACAGATAGAGCAGGACGCGCAAACTCTCTCCGCGCGGACTTTTGAGGTCGGGATCGCGCGCCAGGATCAACTTGGCATCGTCATGTGCGACGGCCAGCAGATCGGCATGTGCGATTGGGTCGGCCAGATGGAATTCCTCCAATCCGCTTTGCCGGCGCCCCAGCATTTCACCCGGACCGCGCAGTTTCAGATCCTGTTCGGCGATGACAAAGCCGTCATCGGTTTCTCGCATGGTCGCCAGCCGTGCCTTGGCCGTCTGGCCCAGCGCACCATGATAGACCAATAGGCAGGAAGATTTTCCGGTTCCGCGTCCCACCCGGCCGCGCAATTGATGCAGCTGCGCCAAGCCGAAACGCTCGGCGTGTTCCACCACCATGATGGTGGCTTCCGGCACATCGACGCCCACTTCGATCACCGTGGTGGCGACCAGAAGCCGGGTTTCGCCAGCTTTGAACGCCGCCATTGCGGCATCGCGCTCGGCGGCTTTCATCTGGCCATGCACGAGGCCCAACGGCACGTCCAATATCTGGCGCAGCATCACGGCCCGCTCCTGCGCGGCGGCGAGATCGATCTTTTCGGATTCCTCCACCAGGGGGCAGACCCAATAAGCGCGCTCGCCCCGCTCCAGGGCATGGCGCAGATGCGCGATGAGATCGTCCAACCGCGCCGCGCTCATCACGCGAGTCTCGACCGGCTGGCGGCCTGGCGGGCGACCGGTGATGCGCGAGACATCCATATCGCCATAAGCGGTAAGCGCCAGGGTGCGCGGAATGGGCGTCGCCGTCATCACCAGTACGTCGGCGGGGCGGCCCTTGCTCTGCAACTGCATGCGCTGATGCACGCCGAAGCGATGTTGCTCGTCCACCACCGCCAGTCCCAGATCGCGGAAGGCGACGTCATCGGAAAACAGCGCATGCGTGCCGATCAGAATATCGATCTCACCGGCCGCCAGCTTGGCCAATGTTTCGGTGCGCTGTGGGCCGCGTTCGCGCCCCGTGAGTGCCGCCAGCCGGAGACCAGCCGCCTCGGCATAAGGCGTCAGCGATGCCAAATGCTGACGGACCAGCAATTCCGTCGGTGCCATCAACGCGCCCTGGAAACCGGCTTCGACCGCGCTCAGCAAGGCCAACAGCGCCACGATGGTCTTGCCCGAGCCGACATCGCCCTGCAGCAGCCGCAACATGCGCTTGTCGCTGGCCATGTCGGCTTCGATCTCGGCGAGGGCGGAGAGCTGTCCATCGGTCAAGGCGAAGGGCAGGGCTGCGATGGCGCGGGCCTTGCGCTGGCCGTCGCCCGCAATGCGTCGCCCGGCAGGTGCGCGCAGCCGGGCGCGGGTCAGCAGCAACGCCAGCTGATTGGCCAGCAGCTCGTCATAGGCAAGGCGCTGGCGCGCCATCGTGCCGGGAAGCAGGTCGGATTCGTGTGCGGGCTGATGCGCCGCCATCAACGCAGGGTGAAACGCATCGAAGCCGCGCTGGCGCAGGAATGCGGGGTCCTGCCATTCCGGCAGGCCGGGCACGCGGTCCAGCGCCCCGCGCACTGCCTTGGCCATGGTCTTGGCCGCGAGGCCCTCGGTCAGGCCATAGATTGCTTCGTGCTGAGGCAGGGACGTGGCCGCTTCCGGGGCTACCACATAATCGGGGTGCGCCATCTGCAGTCGGTCTTTGAAACGCTCGATACGGCCGGAAATCAACCGCCGCGTGCCTGGCGGCAGGAGAGCGGTGAGGTATTTGGCGTCGGCGCGAAAAAACACCAGGTCCATCATTGCGGTGTCGTCGCTGACGCGGATTTTATAGGGCTGGCTTTTTACCCGGGGCGGCATGTGGTCAAGGACATGAATATCGACGGTCGCGATGCGGCCGGGCTCGGCCTCGATCAGCTTGGGACGATAGGAACGGTCGACCACGCCGGTGGGCAGATCGAAAATCAGGTTCACCAGCCTGGGACCGGCGACTTTGGCGATCAATCTTTCCAGCTTCGGGCCCACCCCGGGCAGGGTGCGAATCTCGGCGAAAAGCGGGAACAGAATCGAAGGTCGCATCGGTGCAATTTAAGGTTCCCGCCCCGGGTTGCGCCACTGGGGGCCGCGACCTAGCGTTGGATATATGGATACGCCAAGCTAATCGCGCTACTGTTCGGCCCATCAGGCTTGTATAGATTCAGCGAGATTTGACGTGGGACCGTTATGACACAGGTATTTTTAGAGGAAGCGCGGGACTATCTGATTCAGTCTCAGAAAGTTTTGTCCGCGGCCGCCGAGAGCCAGGAATTTCTTGGTCGAATTGAAGCTATTAGCGAAGCCATTATCAACTGCTTCAAGTCCGGCGGTAAGGTATTGTTGGCCGGCAACGGTGGCAGTGCGGGAGATGCGCAACATATCGCGGGGGAATTTCTCTCCCGATTGAATTTTGATCGCAATCCATTGGCAGCCATCGCACTCACCGTGGATACTTCGGTGCTGACTGCTATTGGCAATGATTATGGCTATGAGCAAGTTTTCGAACGCCAAGTTCATGGGCTGGGTAAACCAGGGGACGTATTTATAGGTATTTCAACTTCAGGACGGTCTCCCAATATTCTTCGAGCGTTGCGCAAAGCGAGGGAGCTTGGCTTGGTTACTGTCGGATTTTGTGGTGCGCGTAAGGCAGAAATGCTGGATCTATGTGATATCGCGCTTTGTGCACCTTCTGAATCCACGCCGTTTATCCAGCAGGTACATATTACTTCAGCTCACATCATTTGCGGCGAAGTGGAAAAACAATTATTTCGGCAGAATGCGAGTGTCGCAGCGATCTGAGTGATTAGCTCGGATACGTCTTAGAGCGCCTCCTCTCCAACCTGTGCTGTATTGCGCGGCAAGGCGGCGCGAGCTCATCGTTGGGAAACCAAACTCAGGGAGCGATGATTTTGCAACACGGAGTTACCGAGAATCGCGAACGCTCGGAGGCGGTTTTGTGCCATAACCTCTGCCGTCCCGCTGTGTTCTTCGACCGCGATGGCGTGCTTAACATTGATGACGGTTATACGCATAAGCCCAGTGATCTGCTCTGGAACCTTGGCGCCATAGCCGCGGTCCGGGCGGTCAATCAAGCGGGCTGGTTCGCTTTTGTGGTGACCAATCAGGCGGGTATCGGGCACGGCTATCACAGCGAGGCGGATGTGATCACCTTTCACGCTCATATGAGCCAGCTCCTGGCCGCGGAAGGCGCGCATATCGACGAATACCTGCATTGCCCCTTTCACCCCGAGGCCAAGCTCGAGGCCTATCGCCGCGAGAGCGAGCATCGCAAACCCGCGCCGGGAATGATTCTGGAACTGATGTCCCGCTGGCCGGTGGACAAAGCGAAAAGCTTTCTGGTCGGCGATCGGGAAAGCGATCTGGAAGCCGCGGCGCGTGCCTCGATCGAGGCCTACCATTATCGCGGCGGGGATCTACACGAACTGGTCCTCAAGGGGCTGCGCTCGCGCGGCGCCGCCGTCTAAAGCCTGTTGTCCCGGAAGAGGGGCAGGGCTATATCCCCGCGCATGGATGACAGCGAAAAAGGTGGCTCTTCGGAGAACCGCCGCAAAAGGCTTTTGTTCCGTGCCCAGCGCCGGGGCTTCAAGGAAGTCGATCTGATCTTCGGCGCTTATGCGGAGGC
>DASYEG010000079.1:0-5082 GCA_036499145.1 Micropepsaceae bacterium
TCAATATTACGCCTATATCGAAATCCTGGACGAGCGCGAGATGGAAGTGTTCTCCAGCGAAGAGGCGGGCGCGGAATTGTGGCGCGCCTATCGCATGGTCGCCGAAGCGTGGAAGAATTTCGCCACCAAGCGCATCGCCAAACCGGCCGATATCTTCCCGGTGTTCCACGAGTTGTTCCGCAAGCGGGAGGCGGTGTGATGCCAAAGAGGCGCGGCCCAAAGAGGCGCGGCATGGTCGCGAGGCCATCGCCACCCCATATGCGAGGGATGTGTCTTGGAGCCTCCCTGCCGCGCTTGTGCCCAGTGCACCGAAATTGCACCGAAATTCGCACCAAATTTTATGGCGCATTAACCGTGTTTTCGGCGGGAAAGAGCGCAGTTTTTCATGACCTCGATGGAAAAATAGGGGGGAGGGGGGGGGACGCCTATTTCCGCCTGGAAATGGCGACCGCTGGTGAAAGAGACGGTCGGGCAACAGCATGACGACGCCGCTTTTCACCGAATCGGAATGGACGTTCGAAGCGCTCGACCGCGTGCTCAAGGCGGTGGAAGAGATCGCGCTCGACGATCTGAAGCTCGATGTCTATCCCAACCAGATCGAGATCATCTCCACCGAACAGATGCTGGACGCCTATTCCGCCATGGGCATGCCGCTGATGTATCACCATTGGTCCTTCGGCAAATTGTTCGCGCGCGAGGAGAGTCTCTACCGCGCAGGCCATATCGGGCTCGCCTATGAGATGGTGATCAATTCCAATCCCTGCATCTCCTATCTGATGGAGGAGAACTCGATGACGATGCAGACTATCGTCATCGCGCATGCGGCTTTCGGCCACAATCATTTCTTCAAGAACAATTATCTCTTCCAGCAATGGACCAATGCCGAAAGCATCCTGGAATATCTCGCCTTCGCCAAACGCTACATCGTTGCCTGCGAAGAACGCCACGGCCATGCCGAGGTCGAAGCGGTGCTCGATTCGGCCCATGCTCTGATGGACCAGGGCGTGTTCCGGTATCGCCGGCCGCCGCGTCCATCGCGCGCGCGCATATTGGAAAAGCAGCGCCGCCGCGCGGAACACGCCGAGGAGGACTACAGCGAGCTGTGGCGCACGTTGCCGGCCGCCGCCGAACCGGCGCCGCCCGAACGCGATGTCTGGGATTTCGACGAGGACGAATTGGGCGAAGGACCAAAGTTGCCGGAAGAGAATTTGCTGTATTTCCTGGAGAAATATTCGCCGGTGCTCAAATCCTGGCAGCGGGAGATCCTGCGCATCGTGCGCCATCTGGCGCAGTATTTTTATCCCCAGCGCCAGACTAAGGTGATGAACGAGGGCGCGGCATCCTTCGTGCACCACACCATCATGCACAGACTCTACGACAAGGGGTTGTTGACGGAGGGCGCGATATTCGAATTCCTTGCAAGCCACACCGCCGTCGTATTCCAGCCCGAATTCGAAGACCCGCGCTTTTCGGGGATCAATCCCTACGCGCTCGGTTTCGGCATGATGACGGATATCAAGCGCATTTCGGAAGAACCGACGGACGAAGACCGCGCCTGGTTCCCCGCCTTCGCCGGCCAGGGCGATTGGCGCGGGGTTCTGAAGGACGCCTGGGCGAATTACCGCGATGAAAGCTTCATCGAGCAGTTCCTGTCACCCAAGCTGATGCGCGATTTCAGGCTTTTCGCATTGGCCGACGAGGCCGAAGCTTCGGCCGTCACCGTGTCGGCCATTCACGACGAAAGCGGTTACCGGCGCGTGCGCTCGACCCTTGCCCGCCAGTACGATATCGGCGAATCCGATCCCAACATCCAAGTCACCGGCGCCAATCTCAGGGGCAATCGGAAGCTGTTCCTCGAGCACCGCATGCATCGCGACGTGCCGCTTCATGCCGGGCTGAAGGCCCAGGTGATGCCGCATATCGAACGGCTATGGGGCCATGAGGTGGTGCTGGAGGATATCACGAACAACTAGCTGAGCGGCCACGGGTTGGAGCGGGCGAAGGGAATCGAACCCTCGTATGCAGCTTGGGAAGCTGCCGTTCTACCATTGAACTACGCCCGCGAACCGAAGACTTAGGCTATTGTCCGTGCCGCGGTTTATCCCCCGCGCCGGATAGAATATCAATCCGCCTGCCGCCTCGCCATAGGAGCCATTTCATGGCCGACCAGCCAATATTGCAGACGACCATCGCCGGCAGCCTGCCGAAACCGTCCTGGCTTGCAGAGCCGGAAAAATTGTGGGCGCCGTGGCGTCTGGAAGGCGCGGCACTCGCGGCCGGTAAACGCGACGCCACGCTGATCTGGCTCAAGGAGCAGGAGGATGCCGGTATCGACATCGTCACCGATGGCGAGCAATCCCGCATTCATTTTGTCCATGGCTTTCTGGAACGGATCGAGGGGATCGATTGGGGCAGGAAGACCAGGATGGGAATCCGCAACAATCGCTATGAAGTGGAGGTGCCGACGGTGACCGGCGCGTTGAGGCGGCGCGGACCGGTGCACAGCGATGACATGCGATTTGCGCGCGCCCACACGCGTCGCAAGCTCAAAGTCGAGTTGCCCGGGCCGATGACGATTTGCGATACCATCGCGGATGCGCATTACGGACGCCGGGCCGACATGGCGATGGCGTTTGCCAAGCTCCTCAACGAAGAGGCGCGGGAGCTCGCGCAATTGGGCGTCGATGTCGTCCAGCTCGATGAGCCGGCGTTCAACGTCTTCATGGACGAGGTGAAGGAGTGGGGCGTCGCGGCGCTCGATGAGGCCATCAAGGGCCTCACCTGCAAGACCGCGGTTCACATCTGCTACGGCTATGGGATCGAGGCCAACATCAATTGGAAGAACACGCTGGGCTCGGAGTGGCGCCAATATGAGGAAATATTCCCGGCAATCAATGCGAGCCGCATCCATCAAGTCTCGCTCGAATGCGCCGCCTCCAAAGTCCCGATGTCGCTCATCGCGTTGTTGAAGGACAAGGAGATCATGGTCGGCGCCATCGACGTGGCGACCAACGCTGTGGAGACACCCGAGGCGGTGGCCTCCGTCCTGAGGTCGGCGATGAAATATGCGGCGCCTGAGCAAATCTACCCCTGCACCAATTGCGGGCTCGCACCGCTGCCGCGCGAAGTCGCGGCAGGCAAGCTCAAATCGCTCGCCGCCGGCGCAGCACTCTTGCGCAAAGAACTGGATCGCGCCTGAGCGTGCGCTATTTCGGCGTCAGTTTGAGCAGTTTGGCGTTGTTGGGGCCGTCGGTCAGGACATAGACAGCGCCCTCCGGTCCAATCCGCACATCGCGGATTCGCGAATGCAGGTCCACCAGCAACGGTTCTTCCGCGACCACCTTGTCTGCGTTCATGGTGAGCCGATCGAGCATCTGGCCGCGAAGCGCACCGATGAAGACGCTGCCCTTCCATTGCGGGAATAGATTGCCCGTGTAGAAGGCAAGGCCGGAGGGGGCGATGACGGGGTCCCAATAATAGCGTGGCTGCTCGATGCCCGCTTTCTCGACGATGCCCTCGCCAATGGTTTGGCCGGGATAATCGATGCCATGCAAGGCGACCGGCCAACCATAATTCTTGCCCGGCTCCATGAGGTTGAGTTCGTCGCCGCCGCGCGGGCCGTCCTCCACTTCCCATAATTTGCCCGTCGTGGGATCGAACGTCAGGCCTTCCTCGCTGCGATGGCCGATGGACCAGATTTCAGGCAGCGCGCCCGCCTTGCCGATGAACGGATTGCCGGGCGCGGGATCGCCGTCCGGGGTGATATGGATCATCTTGCCGAGATCGGTATCCAGCCTCTGCGCCATGTCCCACGGCGGGGATTTGGAGCGATCGCCGATGATGACAAACAGATTCCCGTCGCGTCCGATAGCGATGCGCCCGCCCTGGTTTGACGAAAGCAGTCTTGCGGGCAAGCCCGGCTTGGCGCGGAAGATCACCTTCACATCGCTCAGCGCATGGCCGTCCAAACGCGCGCGCGCAACGGCGATATTGCTGTAGGTCTCACCGACCGGTTCGCTATAGGACAAATAGAGGCGATGGTTGTTCGCGAATTGTGGATCGAGCGCCACATCCAGAAGCCCGACCTGTCCGACTGCGAGCACCGTCGGAACGCCGGTAAGCGGCTCGGAGAGCGCGCCCTGCGCATTGCGGATGCGCATCGTGCCGCCTTTTTCGGTGATCAGGATTTCGCCGCCGGGCAGGAAGGCGAAGCTCCAGGGTGCCTTTAGCGTATCGCTGAGGGTGGTCACCGTGTAGGGCACGCTCGCGTGATAGGGCGCACGCGTTTGGCCGGCAAAGACCGAGTGGTCGTCTTCCTTTTCCGGCGGTCGGGTCTCGATCGGCTCGCCTTCCTTCAACATCGGTGCGGGGAAACCCGTCGAATTGCGGTTCTGCAGAGCGACTACGCCGGGCGGTGTGCCGGTGGGTTCGTTCTGCGTGGGAAAACCCGGGGCCGGCGTCAGCTGCAGTTCAGCGGCAATGGCGACGGGAGCTATCGTCAGGCAAGCCAGCCCCGCAAAGATCAATTGCCGTTTCATGCTCCGTGCTCCCGTTCTATTTCCCGGCCGAAAATAACCGGTTTCTTTCGGGAAGTCGAAGGGGCCAGCCGACGCGCGAGCGGGCCGGACTTTTGCCTACGAAGCTCCTTCTAAATTCGGGTTCGGCATTTCGGTTCGGCACGGGAACCCGGGCTTATCGATGCCAGGCCTTCGGTGCTATCGTCCGGGTCACGCAAAAAAATGGGGAGTTCGTCATGCGCGGATTTGCTCTATTCATCGCCGGGGCTTTGGTGGGCGGACTGGCGGTTCAGGCGGCCATCGCCCAGAACCAAGGGCCAAATCACGGGATCGTCGGACTCAATCATGTCGGGATCAATGTTCCCGACCTCGATAAGGCCGTGACGTATTACACCAAGACGATGGGCTTCCCTGAGGCATTCCGGATCAGCAATGCGCAGGGACAGGTGCAACTCGTCTATGTCCAGATCAGCAAGAACACATTCATCGAATTGCAACCCGCCAATGGTCGGCCCATCGGCGTCAGCCATTTTGGGCTGCATGTCGAGAACATGAAAGATGCGGT
>DASYEG010000080.1:0-7223 GCA_036499145.1 Micropepsaceae bacterium
CGCTGGCGGCGGTTGCCTCCAAATTGGCGGCGGAAATCCACCACCTCGCGATTCTGAAGAGCGATGTCGAAGACGCCGACCACAATGTGACGCGTTTTCTCATCATGTCGCCGCAAGCCGAAGATGCGCAGAATGACGGCACACCGGCGATCACCAGCTTCATCTTCCGGGTGCGCAATGTGCCGGCGGCGCTTTACAAGGCGCTTGGCGGATTTGCCACCAACGGGGTCAATCTGACCAAGCTCGAATCCTATCAGCTCGAAGGTTCGTTCAACGCAACGCAGTTCTTCGCGGACATCGATGGCCATCCCGAGGAGCGCAATGTCCAGCTTGCGCTAGAAGAGTTGAGCTTCTTCACCTCGTCCTTGAAGATCCTGGGCGTCTATCCCGCGAGTCCCTTCCGCCTCACGCTGAAGAGCTGACGATCATCCTTCTTCCGCCCAGGTTCTGATCAGGTGGAAGGCGATGGCGTCGGAACGCGGCAAACCCACCTCATCGCTGGCGCCGCTGATGAGACGTTTCACATTTGCCCTGTCGAACCAGCGCGCGGCCACGATTTCGTTGCCATCGACCTGGATATCGGCCTGCTCGCTGTGCGCGAAACAGCCGATCATCAGATTGGAGGGAAAGGGCCAGGGCTGGCTGGCGAAATAGCGCACGGCATCCACGCGCACGCGCACCTCCTCATAGACCTCGCGGCGCACCGCCTCCTCGATGGTCTCGCCGGGCTCGATGAAACCGGCGAGCGTCGAATAATGGCCGCCGGCAAATCGCTTGTTCCGCCCCAGAAGGCAATGGTCGCCGGCCGTGACCAACATGATGACGGCGGGATCGGTCCGTGGAAAATGCTCGGCCTTGCAGACCGGGCAAAGCCGGCGGTAGCCGCCATCGGCCAGGCTCGTGCGGGTGCCGCAATTGGCGCAGAAACCATGCCGCCCGTGCCAATCGATCAGCGCTTTTGCCTGACCGAGGATCGCGATATCCCCAGCTGCGATGAGACCGGCCGCAGAGCGCGCATCGCGGAAATGGCCATGATGCGCGAGCGCGGCGGCCAACGGATCGGTCAGCGCCGAGATATCGCGGGCGAAATAGGGTGTGTGGCCATCCAAGCCCAGGAAAACCTCAACCGCGTCCGGCGCGCCGAGTCCCGAGGCAAGAACGCCTTCGAGGAAGCCGAGCCCGGTTCCTTCCGATGCCTTCTCCGGCTCAAAAAGCAGAGGCTGCAGCTTCCAAAGGGGCAGGACGCGCGCGTTCGCATGCCGCCGCTTGGCGGCCAGCCACGCCGCATCGCTCCGCTTTTCGCTCGCCCGATCCAGCGAATTGCCGGCAAACGCAATCATTGCACCCCCGCAAGAAGACGCCGAACCTAAACGGGACGACGCCTCAGGCAAAGGCGCTTCTGTGGGCAAATCGCTGAAATGCACCTGGGGAATTAGCCGTGAATTAACCGGATTATGCGAGCTTTTCCCATGCTTCGCGTCCTTTCCGACAGCGCCGGTCGAACGGGTCCTCCGCTCGTTTGGCTCATGGGATTCGCCCTCGTCTGCTTCTGCGGGGCGGCGTTGCGTCTGATGATCCGAAGTCGCGCCCGCCGGGCCGGCGAGGGCGCGCGGCTGCGCGCCTATATCCATGAACTCGAAACCACCAAGGCGCAATTGGAGGCGACATCCTCGAATCTCGCCGCGGCGCTGGTTTCGGCCGATGCCGCGAACAAGGCGAAATCGGAATTCCTAGCCGCCATGAGCCATGAGCTACGCACGCCCTTGAACGCCGTGATCGGCTTTTCCGAAGTGATGCTGAACGAGGTGTTCGGACCTTTGGGGCATGGACGCTATCGCGAATATATCGAAAACATCCGTGGCAGCGGCACGCATCTCTTGGGCCTCATCAACGATGTGCTCGACATGTCGCGGCTCGATGCCGGAGAACTCACGCTTTCGCGCGAAGAACTGAAGTTCGCCGATCTGATTGGCGAGGCGGTGCGCGCGATCACGCTGCAGGCCGAAGCGGCCGGTATCGCGCTGATCGAAGACATCGAACCCTGGCTGCCCCCTATCCAGGCGGACCGCCGACGCATGCGCCAGGTGCTCATCAACCTGCTGACCAATGCGGTGAAATTCACGCATGCCGAGGGCACCGTCCGGATCTCGGCATTTCGTCACGGCGACAATCTCGCGATTCAGGTCTGCGATACCGGTATCGGAATGGCCGACGACGAGATTCCGAGGGCGTTGGAGCGTTTCGGACAGGTCGATAGCCGGCTGTCACGCAAATATGAGGGCGCCGGCCTTGGTTTGCCGCTCGCCAAGCAGCTCACGGAACTGCATGGCGGGCATCTTGAGTTGCAGAGTGTGCCCGGCGCGGGAACACAGGTGACGGTGATCTTGCCACTCGAAATGATTTCCTCGGAACGTCAGGCCGCCTAGTTTCCGCCCTTGCTTCACGGGCGCGCGCCCCTGATATAGTGCGTTGGGAGGTTGGCGACGGACGAGACACTCGCCAACCCGGTCAGGTCCGGAAGGAAGCAGCCGTAACGAGCGCCGTTTCGGGTCGCTCGCCAGCCTCCTGCTTATTTTTTCCGAAAGCGCGAACCTTACGATGGACGAGTCCCAGGAACCGCGTTTGGGCCTTGACGACGGCGGCGTTCCGGCTGCGCATCCGCCGGCGGGCGAACCCTATCGCGTGCTCGCCCGCAAGTACCGCCCGCAGGATTTCACCGGGCTCATCGGGCAGGACGCGTTGGTCCGTACCCTGAAGAATGCCTTCGCGTCGGGCCGGATTGCCCATGCCTTCATGCTGACCGGGGTAAGAGGCGTGGGCAAGACCACGACCGCGCGCATCATCGCGCGCGCTTTGAATTGCGTGGGTCCTGACGGCAAGCGCACAACGCCGACCATCGACCCTTGCGGGGTGTGCGAGCCTTGCCGGGCCATTGCCGAATCGCGTTTCGTCGATGTGCAGGAGATGGATGCGGCTTCGCGCACCGGCATCGACGACATCCGTGAAATCATCGAAGGCACGCGCTATGCGCCGGCCGCCGCGCGCTACAAGGTCTATATCATCGACGAAGTGCATATGCTCTCGAAGCAGGCCTTCAATGGCTTGTTGAAGACATTGGAAGAGCCGCCGCCGCATGTGAAATTCATTTTCGCGACCACCGAAATCCGCAAAGTGCCGGTGACCGTGCTGTCGCGCTGCCAACGCTTCGATTTACGGCGCATCGAGTCGGCCGCACTGAGCGCGCATTTGGCGCATATCGCCGGTGAGGAGCGCATCGCCATCGAGTCCGCGGCGTTGTCGCTGATCGCGCGCGCCGCCGAAGGCTCGGTGCGCGATGCGCTGTCGCTGCTCGATCAGGCGATTGCCCATGATGCGGGTGAAACCGATACCATCGAGGCTGAGTCCGTGCGGGCGATGCTGGGGCTTGCCGATCGCGGGCGGGTGCTCGACCTGTTCGAGAAATTGATGGGCGGCGAAATTCCGCTCGCCCTTGCCGAATTCAAATCGCTCTACGACGACGGAGCCGATCCGCTGGTGGTGATTCAGGATCTGCTCGAAACCACCCATTTCCTGACACGGGTGAAGGTGGCGCCAGGGGCGGAAGGGTTCTTCGACGGCGGCTCGGGAGAGGCGGCGCGCGCGGTCACCATGGCGGGCAAGCTCAATGTGCCTGCGCTGACGCGGGCGTGGCAGATGCTGCTCAAAGGGCTGATCGAAGTGCGCGACGCCTCGAACCCCTATCCCGCGGCGGAGATGGCGCTGGTTCGCCTGGCCTATGCGGCCGATTTGCCGCCGACCGAACGGCTGGTGCGCAGCTTGCGCGACAGCGAGCCCGCGTCCGTGTCCCCGCCGCCGGCCTCCCCGCGCGGTGGATCGGGTGGCAGCCCAAGGGCCCAAAGCGCCGTGCTTGCATCCGAAGAGCCCAAACCGCTGCATGACGAGATACCCGCGTCCGCCGCTTCCGCGCCGCGGATGGAAATCCGCACCCTCGAAGATATTGTGGCGCTGGCCAAAGACCGGGGCGCGCGTCTTCTTGCGACGCAATTGGAGAACAATGTGCATCTGGTCTCGCTGGAGCGTGGGCGAATTCAATTTCGTCCCAGCGCGCAGGCACCGACGGCGCTCGCGGGCGATATCGCCCAGCGTTTGCGCGATTGGACGGGCGAACGCTGGATCGTCACGCTGGCATCCGAAGGCGGAGCGCCGACCATAGCCGGTCAACGGATCGCCGACGAACGCGCTAAGAAAGATGCGGTGGCGCAGGAGCCGTTCGTGCGGGCCGTGCTCGATGCGTTTCCGGGCGCGGAGATCGTCGCCGTGCGCGATCGCGAGACACCCGAGCCGGCCTCAATGGCATCTGACGAGGAGCAGAACTGATGGATTCCAATCTGCTGCGTCAGATGCAGGAGATGCAGCGCCGTGCCGACGAGCTGCAAAAAGGTCTCGCCGCGATGGAAGTCGAGGGCGTTTCGGGCGGCGGACTTGTGCGCGCGACGGTCAACGGCCTCGGCGAGTTGAAGGCATTGTCGATTGATTCTTCGCTGCTCAAGCCCGAGGAAAAAGGCATCGTTGAGGATCTGGTGGTGGCCGCCTGCGCCGACGGCAAAATGAAGCTGGAAGCGCGCCGGATGCAGGATTCTCAATTCCTGCAGGATTTGCTGAAAAGCTTCAGCGCCGGTTTGCCGGATTCGGATTGAGGCATGGCCGGGTCGCCTGCGGGACACGAGATCGAGCGCCTGATCCAATTGCTGGCGAAGCTGCCGGGGCTGGGTCCACGGTCGGCGCGCCGCGCCGCGCTGGCGCTTCTGAAGAAACGCGAAACCCTGCTCGAACCTTTGGCCGATGCGATGGCAAAAGCAGCTTCCGCGCTGAAGCAATGTTCGCATTGCGGCAATCTCGACACCACCGACCCCTGCGCGTTGTGCCGCGATCCCGCGCGTGAGACCGGGATCA
This sequence comes from Micropepsaceae bacterium, assembly GCA_036499145.1. Lineage (GTDB taxonomy): Bacteria > Pseudomonadota > Alphaproteobacteria > Micropepsales > Micropepsaceae > CAIYRG01. The sequence continues at coordinate 4,954 of DASYEG010000080.1, forward strand.
TCTGTGTTGTCGAGGACGTTGCGGATCTGTGGGCGCTGGAACGCGCGAGCGTATTTCGTGGCCGCTATCACGTGCTGGGCGGCGCTTTGTCGGCGCTCGACGGTGTTACGCCCGAACGGCTCAATCTTCCCAGCCTGCTGGAGCGCGTGAAGGCGGGGGCGGGCGAAATCATCCTCGCCATGAACGCGACAGTGGAGGGACAAACCACCGCGCATTATCTGCTCGATACGCTGGAGCCGCTGGGCGTGAAGATCACACGGCTCGCCCATGGCGTCCCGGTCGGCGGCGAATTGGATTATCTCGATGAAGGCACGCTCTCTGCCGCCTTCAAGGCCCGCCGCGCTTTCTGAAAAGAAGACCCTTCCGCGACGGTGCGTTCCATCGCGGAAGGGTAAGTCCATGGGATCGGTGAATTCTATTGGGCCGGCGCGGTTTCCGCAGGTTGCTCCGGCGCGACCGGAGCCTCGGGCATCGGCGCCGTTACCGGCGCGCTATCCTGCGCAGATTCCGGGATCGCCGCAGGCGCCGCTGGTTCGGGAGCGCTTGCAGGCGCCGCAGCTTCGGGGGCCGCGGGAGATTCATTGACGGTTGGCTGCGATTCCGGAGCCGGCGGAATTACCGGAGCCGGGGCTTGGACCGCGCGCGCCACTCTGACCGGCGGCGTTATCGAAGCCGGTGGGACGTTTTGCGCATGATTGTCCTTGTTCGGTGCGGCCGCGGGTTTTTCCACCGCAGCAGGTGGCGTTGCGGATGGCACATCGGCGGACGATTGCTGCGGCGTTTCACTCGGTGGTGTGGGCGGTACGACCGCCGTGGTCGGAAGAGATTTGGAGTCTACGATATGCTTCGCAACGGGGGCGGAGTTCCACGTCCCCGTCTCGTAGCTGTATGCGCCCATCGCGCCGAAACCCAACGCGACAACGGCTGCAACGATAATCTTGGTGGTATTGTTCGTGGCATCCGCTGTGGGAGCCGTGTCTCCTCGCACATCCTTCATCATCGCTGTCTCTCCTGCTTGTAATGTCATTTTCCGTGGGAGAATACGCACGTTCCTAAGCTAGGTTGCGAAAGAGAACGAAGATGGGCGGAAATGCGGCAGCCCGCGGGTCATGCTGTGTCAGGACATTGGCTGCAAACGAAATATCGTGGCAAGTGCACGTCTGTCGCGTGGCGAAGCCATCCGCTACACTTTTGAAAGCACGGGGAGGATATTATGAAAAACTGTTTTCTTGTCGCCGCGATCGCGGGTCTGTTGTGCGCCGGTGCAGGCAACGCCGCCGAAATCAAAGTCCTTTCGACGCAGGCGACCGAACAATCCTATCGCGAGCTTGTGCCGCAATTCGAAAAGACCACGGGGCACAAAGTAACGACGATCTTCACCGGTACGCTGGATGCGGATAAGAGATTGGCGGCGGGCGAACGCTACGATCTTCTCATCATGTCGAGCCCATCGATCGACGAGCACATCAAGGATGGAAAGCTCGCGCCGGGAAGCCGCGTCGATCTGGCGAAATCCGGTGTCGCGGTCGCCGTGCTGCGCGGCGCGCCCAAACCCGATATCGGTTCCGCCGAAGCGCTGAAGAAAACTCTGCTGGCGGCAAAAACCATCGGCTATTCCACCGGGCCGAGCGGAAACATCGTCATGGCATTGTTCCAGCGTTTGGGAATCGCCGATCAGATCAAACCGAAGCTGAAGCAGACCGCAACCGGTGTGTTCGTCGGCAGCATCATCGCGAGCGGCGAGGTCGAGGTCGGCTTCCAGCAGGTGAGCGAACTCTCGCAATTTCCCGGCATCGACTATGTCGGTCCGCTGCCGAAAGAGATTCAGCAATACACCATATTCTCAAGCGGCATCGTTGCTGGAACGGGTCAAGCCGATGCGGCCAAAGCGCTGGTGAAATTTCTCACTTCGCCCGCTGCGGCGCCGGTTTTCAAGAAGCGGGGCATGGAGCCCGCTTGATGATTCCCCCGCTTGATGATTCCACAGCGGACCGTAATCGCCGCGGCTACAATAGTTTTGGCCGAAGTGGATGCCGGTTCGGCCTGGAAAATGTGACCGGACAAAACCGGGAGCGTGATTTCCAATCGAACGTAAACCCATCACGCTCTAGGGTCTGTACCCACATAGATCGTTGAAAATTTTGACGAACAGTGATTCACCGTGATGGGAGGTGGATCATGCGATTTGATTTATCCGATGAGGAATGGACGCTCCTTGAACCGTTGATGCCGAAGAGCCGCAAGAGCGCCCGGGCCGACGACCGCAAGAT
>DASYEG010000081.1:0-2836 GCA_036499145.1 Micropepsaceae bacterium
GGCCTCCAGCATGGCAAAAACGTTGTGGACGATAGGGCGTTTCTCGACGTGAATGGCGTGCCACAGCGCATAGAACAGAAGCTGCCAGCAAGCGATGCCTTCATGCTTGCCGCCGAGATTGCCAAAGGCGGCGAAGAGCGCCCCTATTTTTTCCGGATAACAGATTTCCGCCAATCCCGCCGAACGCGACAAAAGCGGTGCCAACTTGGCGGCACTCGGCTGCATCCATTCGGCAACCGGCACGGTGAAACCGCGTTTTTCCGCGAAGGGATCGGCTACGGGAAGGGCATCTTGCAGCCATCGCCGCAGCAAATATTTTCCTTTGCCCTTGGCGATCTTGAGATCGTCCGGCAGCCGGAAAGCAAGGTCGGCGACGACGGGATCGAGCATCGGCGTGCGGCCCTCGAGTCCGTGCGCCATCAGGCAGCGGTCGACCTTAAGCAGCAGATCATTCGGCAGCCAATCCGCGCAATCCAGCGCCTGGGCCTGCTGGAGCCGCGTAGAATTGCTGCTGGAGAGCCGGCGTTCGGCCGTTGCAATGCCCGCGCGCCACTGGCGCGAGGAATCGCGCATCACACCCAGTCCTTCAAGCGCGCCGCGCCTTCGCATGGGCCGCCCGCCGAGGAAGGGTGACCGCAGCGCGCTGCGATAGCGGCCATAACCCGCAAACAGCTCATCGCCGCCTTCGCCCGTAAGGACCACCTTCAACTCGCTTGCAGCTTGGGCTGCCAACAAAAAGGTGGGCAGCGCCGCGTAATCGGCTGCGGGATCGTCCATGATGGCGGCGATTGCGGGAAGTTGCGTCCAAAAATCCTTGTCCGTGATAGCGATTTCGATGTGCTCCGCGCCTACGGAGGCCGCCACGCGCCGCGCATTCTCGCGCTCATCATGAGTAGCCGTGGCCGGAAAGCCGGCCGTGAACGCGCGCACGGGTTTTTCGCTCAGCCGCGCCATGCAAGCGAGCACCGCCGCGGAGTCGATGCCACCGGACAGAAACATGCCATAGGGCACATCCGAGCGCTGATGCACGGAGACGCTGTCCATCAACGCGGCATCGAGCGCTTTCAAGGCCTCGACCTCGCCCAGCTTCAACGGCGGGCCTTCCGGCAATGCCGGCTTTTGCCGGCGGCCCACGATCCGTCCGCCGCGCAATGTCAATGTTTCACCCGGCATGACGCGATGAATTTCTTCAAAGATCGTGTCCCGGCCAGTCGTGAATTGCAGCTGCACGAGTTCGGTCGCGGTTTGCGGACGAATTTTCGCGGTAACGAAATTGGTCTTCAGGATAGCCTGCAATTCGGAGGCAAAAACGATTCCGCCAGGAATTTCAGCATAATAAAGTGGTTTGATTCCGAACGGGTCGCGCGCGAGATAGAGCGCATGGTCGCGCGCGTCGTGCAACGCGATGGCATACATACCGCGCAGAGGTTTTGCGAAATCAGCGCCATCGCGCGCGTAGCTCGCGAGCGGAAGCTCGCAGTCCGAGTGTGTCTTGAAATGGGTGGTGGGAAAATCGCGCTTCAGTTCGAGATAATTGTAGATCTCGCCATTGGCGACCAATGCCGTCCCGTTGTCTCCATACAGGGGTTGGTCTCCGGTGGAAAGATCGATGATCGCCAGCCGCGTTTGCACGAGGCCCACGCCCGGTGCCTCATAACGGCCTTCCCCATCGGGCCCGCGATGGGCAAGCGCGCGCAGAAACCCATCCAGCATCGCCGGTTTGGGGTGCGTTGCGTCGCTGGTCATCACGCCGGCGATGCCGCACATCAGCGCGCGACCTTTTCGAAGAGATCAAAATAGCGCTTCACGATGGCGCCTTCCGAAAATTCTTCAGCCACGCGCTTTTTGCCGCCGGCAACGAGGCGCGCGCGGAGTTCCTTCGACGCGATCAGCGTGCGGACGGCATCGGCCAGCGCTGCCGGATCGTCAATCGGGGTTATGATCGCGTCCTCTCCATTGCGCGCGAGCCAGGAAGGGCCGACGCTGGCGGTCGTCACAATGGGTACGCCGCATGACCAAGCTTCCACCACCACATTGCCGAAAGGTTCTTCGCGCGAAGGATAGACGCAAAGGTCGGCAGCCTTGTAGAGCGCCGCGCGGTCGCTGCGCCAGCCGAGAAATCTGATCCTTTGGGCTACTCCGCAATCGCGCGCCAGATTCTCCAACGCAACACGTTCGGGCCCCTCCCCCGCGATCCAAACGAACAAATCCGGGACCGACGCGAGGGAGCGGATCAGTACATCCAGCCCCTTATTGGGATGCAGGCGGCCAAGCGCCACAGCCAAGGGCGCCTCCGCCGGCGTGTCGAAAAGAGCCCGGTCGGCTGCAGGCTCATCGGGAACGGACGGAAAATTAGGGATCAGCGTAACCTTCGATTCCGTCCAGCCGCCCGCTCTCACATAGCGAACAAGGTCCGGGGCATTGCAGACTAGGTAGTCGCAACCCTTGAAATTCCTCAGATTGTAGTAACCGCCGAGCCGCCCGATGATTGTGTAGTTCCCACGCGGAACGAACGACGCCGCCCGGCCGGCGAAGGCGAGCACGATGTCGGGTCTGAACGCGGCTACCGCACGGCGCAATTTGCGCGTGCTGGTGAAATCCACGGGACTTGCGAATGGCGCGGTGTCATAGGAAATGTGTGCCTGTTTCAGCGCCCTTTCCCGCAATGCGTTCGACTTCAGGACCGAATGGACTGCCGCCCCGGCGTGCGCCAGGGCAAGCGTCAGGCTGACGAAAAATGTTTCGGCGCCGCCTACGGATGCTCCCGCCAGCACGGTGAGGATTTTCAGCGCCATGGAACCTTCTTCAAGGGGACGTCAGAAGTACGACAGCCCAT
>DASYEG010000082.1:0-5616 GCA_036499145.1 Micropepsaceae bacterium
CCGCATCCTGGCGCTGCCCGAGGGCACGCGGCTTTTCGTACTTGCCCCCATCGTGCGCGGCCGCAAGGGCGAATACCGCAAGGAACTGGCCGACCTGCAGAAGAAGGGCTTCCAGCGCGTCAAGGTGGACGGCAAAATCCACGAACTCGCCGATGTGCCGCCGCTGGACAAGAAACTTAAGCATGACATCGACGTGGTGGTGGACCGTGTTGCAGTGCGCGCCGACCTCGGCAACCGGCTGCCGGATTCCATCGCGACGGCGCTCGATCTGGCCGAGGGCCTCCTGGTGATCGAATTCGCCGACCAAAAGGAAAAGGGCGAACCCAAGCGGCTGGTGATGTCCTCGAAATTCGCCTGCCCGGTGTCGGGATTCACCATTCCGGAGATCGAGCCGCGGCTGTTCTCGTTCAACAATCCCCATGGCGCCTGTCCCGAATGCGACGGGCTGGGGTCCAAGCTCTATTTCGATCCCGCCATGGTGGTCCCGGATGAAAGCAAGACGCTGCGTGAGGGCGTCATAGCACCGTGGTCGCGGTCATCCTCGCCCTATTATCTACAGACCCTGGAAGCGATCACGCGCCACTACAAGGCCGGCGTGAACACGCCTTGGGAGGACTTGCCCAAAAAAATCCGCGACGCGATCCTGTTCGGCTCGGGCGATGAGGAGATCAAATTCTCCTATGATGACGGAGCGCGGCGCTACGACATCAAAAAGGCCTTCGAGGGCGTCATCGAGAATATGGAGCGGCGCTACAAGGAATCCGATTCCGCCTGGGTTCGCGAGGAGCTGGAAAAATTCCAATCGGAAAGTCCATGCGAGGTGTGCAAGGGCTATCGCCTCAAACCCGAAGCCTTGTGCGTGAAGATCGCCGGCAATCATATCGGCCAGGTGTGCGAGCTTTCTGTGCGCGCCGCCGACCGCTGGTTCGCGGAGCTCGATGCGCAGCTCAATCCCAAGCAAAAAGAAATCGCCGCGCGCATCCTGAAGGAAATCCGGGCGCGTCTTCTGTTCCTCAACAATGTGGGTCTGGAATATCTGACGCTATCGCGCAGTTCCGCCACGCTTTCGGGCGGCGAGAGCCAGCGCATCCGCCTGGCCTCGCAGATCGGCTCGGGGCTTTCGGGTGTGCTCTACGTGCTGGACGAACCTTCCATCGGTCTGCATCAGCGCGACAATGCGCGGCTTCTGGATTCGCTCAAAGGTCTGCGCGATCTCGGCAACACCGTGATCGTGGTCGAGCATGACGACGAGGCGATCCGCACCGCCGATTATGTCTTCGACATGGGGCCGGGGGCGGGGATTCACGGCGGGCACCTGATCGCCGAAGGCGTGCCCGATGCGATCATGCGCAACCCCAACAGCATCACCGGGCAATATCTTTCCGGCGCGCGCCAAATTCCGATGCCGGCGATGCGGCGGCGCGCGGCGCATAATCGCTGGCTGAAAGTGGTGGGAGCCACCGCCAACAATCTGAAGAACGTGACCGCCGAGGTGCCGCTCGGCACGTTCACCTGCATCACCGGGGTTTCGGGCGGCGGCAAATCCACGCTGACGATCGAGACCCTGTACAAGGCGGTGGCGCGCAGGCTGAACAACGCGCGCGAACATCCCGCGCCCCACGAAAAGATCCTCGGCCTGGAATTCCTCGACAAGGTGATCGATATCGATCAATCGCCGATCGGCCGCACCCCGCGTTCCAATCCGGCGACCTATACGGGCGCCTTCACGCCGATCCGCGAATGGTTCGCCGGTCTTCCGGAAGCCAAAGTGCGCGGTTATGGGCCGGGACGGTTCTCGTTCAACGTCAAGGGCGGACGCTGCGAGGCCTGCCAGGGTGACGGCGTCATCAAGATCGAGATGCATTTCCTGCCCGACGTCTATGTGCAATGCGATGTCTGCAACGGCAAGCGCTACAACCGCGAAACGCTGGAAGTGAAGTTCCGTGGGTTCTCCATCGCCGACGTGCTTGAGATGACGGTGGAAGCCGGTGCCGACCTGTTCAAGGCGGTCCCCGCGGTGCGCGAGAAGCTGGATACGCTGACGCGCGTAGGGCTAGGCTACATAAAGGTCGGGCAGCAGGCGACGACATTGTCCGGCGGCGAAGCGCAGCGCGTGAAGCTCGCCAAGGAATTGTCGCGCCGCGCCACGGGACGCACGCTCTACATCCTGGATGAGCCGACGACGGGCTTGCATTTCGAAGACGTGCGCAAGCTGCTCGAGGTGCTGCAGGAGCTGGTGGAAAGCGGTAACACGATCATCGTCATCGAGCACAATCTCGAGGTGATCAAGACCGCGGACTGGATCATCGACCTGGGGCCAGAGGGCGGCGAAGGCGGCGGTGAGATCATCGCGGCCGGCACGCCCGAGGATGTCGCCAAAGTGGCACGCTCCTATACGGGACGATATCTGAAGCCGCTGCTGAAAAAACAGATCCGCGCCAACGCGGCGGAATGAAGGCTTGATTGTCGTGGTTACGGCATTGCTAATCCGCGCATAGCTGGCACCGGCATTGCAAATCGTCCACCATCGGGCCGAACGTGTGTGCCGTTTCGATACGCTCCACACGGCACGTCCCGGTAGCGATGCAAGTGAGTTTACAACGTCTTTATGGTTGCTTCGTAGACTTCGCCGGAACGTTCTTGCGACTTGGTCTGCGTCTCATTGATGGGTACCGGCGACGTGACTTACGATATCCAAACCTGGGCGCACACAACGGAGCGGCGAAAGTTCTGCCGCGTGCGTATCTCGGCGCAAGCCAAGCTCTTCGTCACCGGCGATTCCCGCGAAACCGGCTGCACGGTGATGACCCTGTCGCCCGGCGGCGCCGGTATCCGCTGCAAGAATCCACCGCCGGCGCGAACGCATATCGTGCTCTACATCAACGGCTTCGGCCGGTTCGAAGGCGTGACCACCAAGCTGACGCGCGATGGGATAGGCGTTCGCTTCGATTGTACGCCGCGCAAGCGCCAGCGCACGGTCGAGCAGCTGACGTCCTTCGTCAAAGAAGGCCTCGCAACCGGGATCATGCAATTGAGCTATTACAACCGGGCCGCCCTTGAGGTCTCCGGCGCGGAGCCGCCCGAAGAAACGGCGGAGATCACATCCGCGATGCTGAGCGCCGGTCAGGCCGAAGCACGTTCGTGGAAAGACCCCAATCCGCATGCGCCCCACATTTTGATGGCGGTCTATCTCGCCATGGCGCGGATGGACGGCCGCGCGCAAGACGTCCAGGATCAGCCCAAGCTGCTCCCTGCCCCGCGCAAACGCGCCGGCGGCCGTGACGAATAGGCAGTATTTTATTTTGCCGTGCGGTCTTTATTTCCGCATCTTTCTAAATTTTCGCCCTGAACATTCCCTACAATATGTCTCGAAATTGCACGCGCTGCCGCTCAGCGTGAGACAGACGCGCCGCGCGCGGACGCACGCCGCGCCGGATTTTGTGGACAGCGGCGCAAAATCCCTGCGACGGCATTCTGGCATGGGACGTGCAAATCACCTCGTGACGTTCAAAGTGCGCCGGAGCTTTCGGTGAATTGACAGGGCATCTGCAAATGGAGACCTCCTATCGTGGGCCTTCGCGTTCTTCCATGATGACCGACGCTGCGATGGCACTCCCGCCTCGCGCCGGCGATTCGCGAAAATTTCTGCGCCAGCGCGTTTATCTCTCCGGCAGGATCATCTATGGCGATGGCTCATTCACCATCAATTGCCGCATCAGGGACATTTCCGAGTGCGGGGCACGCATCGTGCTTTCCGTCGGCATGGTCATTCCCACGCACAATATCCTGGTGCAGGTCGGCAATCGCATTGTCCACGATGCGGCGGTCGCGCGAATCGCTTCGCCGGAATTCGGGCTGAAATTCATCAGCACGCATTCGCTCGATGCTGTCCTGCCGCCGCATATGCAATATCTGAAGCGATACCGGTAGGGTTCTGCCGCGGGCGGGCGTGAATATTTGACGGCGGCGTCTACTCCCCTTCTCGATGCGGCGCTAGACTTGCGCGCTCTCGAGAAGGAGACCGCAATGACCCGCCTTCCCAATCCCGTTTGGCCCTGTCTGCTGATGTGTCTTCCGATATGGCTGATGCAGGCGCCGCCTGCTGCCGCCGAGGTGCTCGACAAGACCGCTTCGATCAACGGCCTCACGCTGCATTACAAGGTCGTGCTTCCGAAATCGTTCGATCCGGCAAAATCCTATCCCGCCGTTCTGGCGTTTCCGCCCGGCGGACAGGACATGGAGATGGTCGACGCCACGTTGAGCCAGAATTTTCGCGACCAGGCGGAGCAGCGCGGATACATCGTGATCGAGCCGGCCGCGCCGAACGGGACCCTGTTCTTCGAGGGCGGCGAGCGCGTGTTTCCGGCATTCCTGATCAAGCTCACCGGCGATTACAAAATCCTGGACAACAAATTCCACGTTGCGGGGAATTCCAATGGAGGGCTCAGCGCATTCCTGATCGCATCGAAATATCCGCAATTCTTCTGGTCCGTGACGGGCTTTCCCGGATATCTCGATTCCGGCACCCCGCAACAGATGGCGGCACTCGGCAAGATGTGCATCCACATGTTCGCGGGCGAACGAGATTCGGGCTGGCCCGAGGCGATGCGCGATCAGGCCGCGAAATTTCGTAGCCTCGGCTACAATGTGACCTTCGCCATCGAGAAGGGGCAACCCCATGTGATCCGCACGCTCACCGGTGCGGGCGCTGCGCGCCTGTTCGACCAATTCGATGCGGCACGGACAGGGCATTGCGCCCAGGGTTGAGCGGCTGTGCTCATCTGCATTTGGGAAATCCCGGACGTCCTAATGAGCGACGCCGAATAGGCTGTTCTGGAACGCGCGCCTTTCTTTCTCGGCAGTCTGTTTCGCCGCCTGGGCGGCGGCGGCAGCCTGGGTGGCGGCCTGCGCGGCTTGGGCTTCCTGCATCGCGGCGTTGATCCTGTTGGCCGCGTCACGCGCAACGCTGGCGCGGATTGCCGCCGCCTGCGCTTGAGCGGACGCGTCCTTGGCGGCCTTCTCGCGTTCGGCTTCCTGCTGCGCAGCCATGATTCTCGCCACCTCCGCGGCGACGGCCACGGACCGGGCTTCGGCTTCCGCCGCAGCATTGGCGGGATTGACAGTCGCGGCCGGAGCGGTCCCGGCTTGAACGGCGGCCTCACTCGGGGCCGGAGCACCGTCTGCAGCCTGAACCGGAGCCGGAGCAACCACCGCCGGTGACGGCGTCGCGGGCGCCTTGGCGGCGGCGGACGGCACCGGAGCTGGCGTGGCCTTCGCCGCCTTCGCGTCATTGGCGGGTTTTGCGGGTTTGGCCGTTCTCACCTGACCGGAAGGCTTCGCGGCATCCGGGGTCCTGGAAAGGCTCGCGCTTTTCCGGGTGGAATTGCCGGTATCGGATTTCTCCGCTGCCGCCAAATCATTGTTCACGATCGCTGTATGCGAACCGGAAGGCGGCACCGGCGTGGACGGCGGCGGCGTGACGCTCGCCTGCCTCGGAATGGCCTGCGTCGGAATCGACAACGTCGCAACCGGCGCGCTGGCCGCATTGGTTGTGCCGGGGAATTTGCCGAACAGCAACATCGCGGGGATCACAACCACGGCGGCGAGGGAAGCGGC
>DASYEG010000083.1:0-17878 GCA_036499145.1 Micropepsaceae bacterium
TGGTGATGGTGCCGGTCTTGTCGAACACCACAGCCGTCACATCGGCAAGCTGTTCGAGGAAGGCTGAGCCCTTGATCAGAATACCGTGCCGTGCCGCGACGACGATCGCGGCAATCGCGGTCGCGGGTGCGGCGAGCACCAGCGCACACGGGCAGGATGCCACCAGCACCGCCAGCATCGCCGGGACATTGCCGGTGACGAACCAGGTGCCCGCGGCAACCAGCAGAACCAGCGTCATATATTGCCCGGCATAGCGGTCGAGCAGACGCGTGACCGGCGGCTTGGCGTTCTCCGCTTCGCGCATGAGCAGGATGATGCGGCCGAGCGTGGTGTCTTCGCCCACGCGTGTCAGCTCGATCTGCAACAGTCCGTCGATGTTCATCGCGCCGGCGAGAACGGTGACGCCTTCATTCACTTCGACCGGCACAGACTCGCCGGTCAGCGAGGCCATGTCGAGGCTGGAGGCGCCGCGGCGCACGGTGCCGTCCGCCGGCAGGCGCTCGCCCGCGCGCAGTTCGATAAGGTCGCCGGTGCGCAGGTTGGCGGTCGGCACCATTTCCACCGAGCCGTCCGGCAGCAGACGCCGCGCGTCGGTTTCCGTCAGCTTGCCCAGTGCCTGCACCGCTTCGCGCGAGCCCAGCATGCTGCGCTCTTCCAGGATATGACCCACCGTCATGACGATGGGCAGGAACGCGGCGGTCAAAAGATCGCCCGTCGCCCAGCAGGCGACAAGAGCGAGCGCCACCAGACGGTCGGTGATGCCATGCAAGCTGGGATGGCGCAGGGATGCCCAGGCTTCGGAAAACACCGGCACGGCCACCATTGCGGCGGCGACACCTGCGACCAGGTCGGAAATTCCGGTTTGCGCAGGCAGGAACAGCCGGATCGCTCCGGCCACGGCGAGCAGGCAGAACGCCGCCAGCGCAAGCGTCAGGCGCAAGCCGAGCAGCATGCGCTCATTGCCGCCCAGGAGCGAGGTATCGTCGGAGCTTGTTCCGGTCAGCGGAGCGGGAAGGGCTTGACTGTGATGGCTGATGCTCATGGCGTTTTTCCCGGCAAGACAAAGCGTGCACCGCTTTGCGGATCGACCAATGTCACGGACCCCGTGCGCTTCATGATGTCCGCGACCCGTTCATTGTAAGCGCGCAGCATGACGCTCTGCCGCGTTTGCGCGGTTGTCTGGGCCACCAGCGCCTTGATGGTCGCGGTGTCCACGGTGGCTGTGGTGACACGCTCGCTGGCGGTCGCCTCCGCGGCGCTCTTCACCCTGTCGCCTTCGCGCTCGGCCCCTTGGCGGCGAAGCTCGGCGGCGGTGCGGGCGGCGGCGACCTGCTGGTCGGCGGCCTGAGTCGCGGTCAGCACGGCGTCGAACGCGACCTTGGCTTCCGGCGGCAACCAGGCGGTCAGATCGATTTGCGCGACCTCTACGCCGAGACCGACATCCTGCGCGTTGAGCTGCTGCAATTTCGCATTGATCCCTTTCAGCAAATCGTCGCGGACCGCGGTGCGCAGCGCCACGATCGCCTGGCCCTGTGCACCGCCCGCGGTATTGGGCTGCGCCACCAGAAAATCGTTCAAGCCCCAGCCGGCCGTCACGTTCACCGCGGTCGCGCGGAACAGACGGTCGAGCGCGGGCGCCACATGGGCCTCGGACAAGACATAGGCACGCGGATCGGAAATGCGATAGACGAGGCGCGCGTCCAGGAACACGACATTGCCGTCGCCCGTCAGATAGGGCGATGCGGTGGCGGGGATGTTGGCGGCGGCGGCGGCGTCCTGGGCGGAGGGACGCGCGATCCCGCCCACGGGGGGCAGGGCGCCGACGGATTTGTTGAGCTGGCGGTCGGGTCCCGGCAGCAGCCGCACTTCTTCGATGGGACGCGGCCAAGCCAGCAGCAGGCCGGAATTCTGGACTCTCACGATGCGCTCGAAGCGCAGCACCACGGCCTGATTGTCGGGCGCGATCTCGCGGACATTGCTGAACAACCAGACCACGGCGAGAAGCAGCGTCACCACATAGACGGCGCGAAAGCCAATCGCCACGGACTGGGCTATCGGACCGGGTGGCGGCTCCGGGGGCGGGCCGATATCGCCTCGGCCGATCTCCCCGCGCGCCCGCTGGATTTCGTCGGACAGATCGTTCATGGGGCCGCGCCTGCGCCCGTACCGGGCACGCCGGTCACCAGCGCGCGGAACGGTGCCGCGTCGGTCCTGAGCACCATCGCGCTGGAGCGGTTCACCACCTTGCTCACCGTGTCGAGCGAACGGACCATGTTGTAGAGCTGCGGATCGCCGCGATAGGCGTCGGCATGGATCTTGGCGGCAGCCTGTTCGGCGTTGGCTTCGATCTCGGCGGCTTGTTCGCGTGCTTTGGCGACGACCTGCCGCCCATCGCGGTCGGCGTCGGCGCGGATGATCGCGGCCTGGCGCAGGCCTTCGGCCGTGCGTTCGGCGGCGACCGTTTCACGTTCCGCGCGCATCCGCGCGACGGTGGCGGCCAGCGTTTCGGTGGGCAATGTCAGACGCTCCACGCCCACTTGGCTGATCTCGATGCCGTACACCTGAAGCATGCGCTGGGCGACCTGATCGCGCAGTTGCTGTTCGAAGGCTGGAACGCGCACTTTTGCGGGGTCGATGTTCACCAGATCGGCGAGATCGAAATTGCTGGCGGTGATGTGAAGCTGTGCGCTGATGAAGCTCCTGAGCTGCACGGCGGCCTCATCGGGCTCGTTGCGGACCGAACGCAGGAATTGGCGGATGTGCTCCGGATCGGACGACACCTTCCAGGCGGCATAGGTTTGCACCAGCACGCGCAAGCCGTCCTTCGTCCCGACGTCCTGCAACCCCGAGGATGTCGTGCGCAGCCGCAGATTGATGGGAATCGTCATTTCGATGGGGATCGGCAATTTCAAGCGCAGGCCCGGCTCGGTGATCACGCGCACCGGATTGCCGAAGCGCGTCACCACCACGGCCTCGCCCGCCGGCACCATCACGAAGCAGGCCGCCGAGATCGCCGCGATCAGGACGAACGCGGCAACCGCGATGCGCAGGCCCAACGCGATGCGCTCGCGCCTTTCGTGCTCGGGGCCATGATCGTGGTCGTCGTCATGATCGTCATGATCGTCGGGGTGATGATGTGAAAACATGGCGATTATCCGATTTTGTCAGCGCTGGCTGCGCGTTGCTTGCGAATGAAGGCGAACGTCAATTGGCATCCTCGACACCGGGAGTGAGAGGTCTTGGGCCCTCAGGCGCCGGAGGCCGGGCGGGGGGAGGCACCGCCGCGGCCGCTGGCGGCGCGCCCGGCACGGACCCCGCAACCGGAGCGGTCGCGGGCGCGGGGAGCGCGGCGTTGCCGCCCCGCATGTCGATGATGGGAGCCTGCGCCGGGGTCAGCCGGTTGTCGATGATCGTCAAACGCACCTGGCTCAGCGCGGCCACGAGGGCCTGGAACGTGCGTTCGGTCACGAAGGATTCCTTGCCCTCGGCATAGGCCTTGCGGTCGGCGGCGAATTGATACGTCTCGCCCTTTGCCGACTGGATTTTTTCCTCCGCCGAGGCTTCGGCCGCACTCGTCATCTGGTGGGCTTCTTCCTGGGCGACACCCGCCATGCGTTTGGCGCGGCCGGTCTCGTTGAAGACGCTGGCATTGGCGTTGATCTCGGCGGCCTGCACCGCGTGATAGGCGGCTGCGGCGCCCACCGGCGGATGGACGCTTTCAATGTGCAGGCTGAGGATTTCCAATCCTGCGTGATAGGCCGCGACTTCGCGCGCCACATTCGCGCGCAGGAGTTCAGCCAGCATGTCGCGCTGCGCACCCATCACCGTATCCAGCGTGTGCGAGGCGAAATACATCGACACCACCCGGCTCGACGCTTCGCCGACGAGCGTGCCCGGATCGGCCGCGCCATAGACGGCAGCCATCGCGTCGGCGTCGCTCAGGCCGGTGCGATAGACGACATGGATTTCGGCATCCACCACCTGGAAGCCCTGCACACCGGCGCCGCTCTGGCTCGCCACCAGATATTCGGCTTCCGCCGGATCGGCGGTGTCCCACAGATGATTGGTGCTGGGCGGCGGCACCGCTTCGGCGTCGATCCGCACGAGCGTCGCCTCAGGCACGCTGCTGCCGACTTTGACTTCATGGAGCGTGCCGTATTCCACCGGCCGCATGATGCCGAGCGGCCAGGGCAGCAGAAGATGGATGCCAGGCCCCAGCACCGCCACCGGCGCGCCGAAGCGTTCATAGATGCCGCGCTGGCTGATATCGATCAGCTTGAGCCCGGAAAGGCCCCAGCACAGAAGCGCGGTGGCGAGCACCGCGGGCAGGGCCGCCGACGTCAGATAGGACAGCGCCCAACTGCGCGTGAAGTCGAGGCCGAGATGTTCGCGGATCAGCATGCCGGGTGCGCGCGGGCCTCCGGTGACCAGACCGAGGAAGATGCTGTCCACCGCGGCCCTGGCTTCGAGCGGTTGGGGCACGGGAAGGAACAGCCGCGCCAGGGCGCGTAAAGCCAGCTCGATGGTCACGATCCAGGGCACGACCGAGAGCGCGGCGAAAATCCAATAGACCCAGAGTTGGCCCGCGCCGCGTCCGATTTCCAACGCACCGGCGGCGGCCAGCAAAATCGTCGTCACCAGCAGAAGCCGCCGCAACGCGGTCGCTTCGGGCATCTGCGGCACCGGAAATACCGCCATCATGCGCTCGCCGATCAGCGAGCAGAACGCCAGCGCAATGGCAATGGCGCCGACCAGGTTGGGATCGGCCATGGCAGAGGGCAGCGTGCGCGCCATGGGCCACAGCAGCCAGGACGCAAAACAGGTCAGCGCAGCGCCGGTGGCGATGAGGAACGCCTGGCCCTGCCGCGCGGCAATCCCAGGGCCGATCTGGCGCAGGACAAAGCGCCGGCCGGCCGGTTCGTTCACGATCTCCTCGACCGCGAAATGGCGCTGACGCGCGGCCGCCAGCAATTGCGCGCCGAACAATCCGGTGAGCGCCATCAGCAGCGTGGCAAGCACGAGTCCGCCCCCGCCGCCGGCGATGGCTTCCTGGGCTTGCGTGCGCAGAACCGTGACCGGCAGCCACGCCTGAACAAGGCCAAGAACCACCACGAATGTGAAGCCGCCATACAGCCAGAGCAGGCGGGTGACGAAACGATAGGCCTGGCTGGACCCGAGGCCCAAGCCGCCTATCTCATGATCCGCCTGCGCCATGCATCCTCCAGCAATGCCGTCCCCGTCAGGCGGCACCTTCGTTTGGTTATAGAATTAGCCCAATTCAAGGCATGAGTGCCACGGATAAATACGCAGCCAGACAGCAGACTCCTCAGATCCCGCGCGTTTGCGCAGCTGAACGCCGATGGCCTATAAACGCCTTGTTCGCACAAGGCAAAATGCATTCTTCATGATCGGCCGCGGCTATCGTTTGTGGGTTGTGCTTGGCCTCCTGATTGCTGCCGGCGGGGCGGTGTTCGCGTGGCGGCAGACGCAGACAAACCGGCTGGAAACCCAGGTGCTGACGCTGCTTCCCGATGAGGTGCCGCGGCATGCCGATCTGGTGAATCTTTCCATCGCCGAGGCCAAGCCGGTCTATGCCGCCCATTGCGCGTCCTGCCACGGCGCGGACATGAAAGGCGATCCCCGGATCGGCGCGCCCAACCTCACCGATGGGGTATGGCTCTACGGTAGCGGGAATGTGACCGATATCGAGCGCACCATCCTTTACGGCATCCGCTCCGGCCATGGGCAGTCGCACAATGTCACCGAGATGACCGCCTTCGGCCTGAGCGGGCAGCTTACTCCGGGCGAAATCAACGATGTCGTGCAATATGTGCTGTCGCTGAGCAAGCGGCCGAACACGGCGCAGGCGGCACTCTCCGGCAGCCAGATTTTCGCCGGCAAGGGCAATTGCGGCGATTGCCACGGACCCGATGGGCGCGGCGATCCCTATTACGGTTCGTCCAATCTGACCGTCAATGTGTGGAACAATGGCGGCGACACGGCCTCGCTCTATCGCTCGATCTATTTCGGGCTGCAGCGGGTTTGCCCGGCCTGGTACGGAATCATCCCGCTCGAGAAGATCCGCGCGCTCGCGGTGTATCTGCACGCGGTCTCTCATTCCGAAGCCGGGGCCGAATCCGGGGCCGCATCCGGCGCCGCCGCTCCGCCGGCAAGCTGACGCTGTTCATGGAAAGATCCTCCGCATGGACATGAAAACTCCCCGTCCTCCGTCGCTGCCGTCGCGGCTTTTCGGCGGATTGCGCTATCGTCCGCCGCGCGGTGTGGCGGTGCCCCTTGCCGGCGCTTTCGCCGGTCTCGCGATTGCGTTGTTCAATCTGCTTGGCCCCGGTTCGAGGCCGGTCTCGGTGGTGCCCGCCGGTTACGCCGCGCTGGTCAATCAGCGTCCCATCCTGATGAGCGATTTCATCAACCAGACCGAGACCATCGAGAGCACGCCCTTCGCCGAAACCACGCCTGAGCAGCGGCGCGCGGTGTTGCATTCGATGATCGACGAGGAACTGATGGTGCAGCGCGCGCTGGTGCTCGACCTTCCCGAACAGGACACCGACGTGCGCAAGGAATTGGTGGACGCGGTGGGCGCGGTGATCCTGGCGAGAAAGACGCCGACCGACGCCGACCTCATGGCCTATTTCAATGCCCATCGCAGCAATTATGCGGGCGTGGGCGAAATGCGCTTCCACGACATCGTGCTGCATTTCGGCGGCTCTCAGGACGCCGACCAAAGCCTGGAACAGGCCGAGGCCGATGCGCATGAAGCGGTGTATCAGCTGCGTTCGGGCGCGCCGCTCGAATCGGTGATGCAGCATTTCGGCTTCGTGGATTCGGGCAAGACCGACAGCACCATGGACGATCTCGATTTCGCGGTGAAGCTGCATCTCGGCGAGAAGCTGTTCAACGTCGCCGCCAAGCTGACCGACGGCGAGGTGTCCGAACCGGTGGACGAAGTCGACGGCGTCCATGTGCTTGTCATGGAAGAGCGCAAGCCGCCCCGTCCGGCCGAATTCGCCGTCAGCCGCAATCAGGTCTACACCGATTACCGGCGCGATCAGCAATTGCGCGCGGAGCAGGACAATCTGAAATTCCTGCGCGCCAATGCGCAGATCCTTCTCGCGCCCGGTCAAAGCCAGTGAGGCAAAGCGGATGAATCGCCTCTTTGTTCTCCTGTGTCTGCTGCTGCTTGCGGCTGGGCCCGCAGGGGCCGAAACGCGCAGCGCGTCCTATGGACTGTGGAACGTGACGGGCGGCACGGTGCGCATCCTCTACACGCTGCCGGACGCGGAGGCGAAAAGACTGGCCGCACCCGGAGCCCCTGTCCTCACCACCAAACAGGTGGCCGATTACATCCTGGCGCATATGGGGGTGAGCCATCGGGGCAAGGCCTGTCCCATTGTCGATCAGGGCGAGGATCTCGGCCTCATCAATACATTGGCGCTGACGCCGGGTTTCCTGCGTTTCGAGATGGTCTTCCAATGTCCGGACGGCGCCGGCCTCACATTGTCCGACACGGCATTTGCCGACCGCATCGCCAATCATGCCGATTACGGCCGTGTACAGATCAACAACGGGGGCCTGGTCCAGCATGTCTTTACCGCTGCTGCCCCGCGCTTCGCTTTGCCCGCGCCGGGGGGCACGCTGCAAGGCGATTCCATTTTTCGTTACGCGCAGCTCGGCTTTGCCCATGTCGCGAACGGTGTGGACATTCTCTGCTTCACGCTGGCGCTTCTCCTGATCGCCCGGCGCCGGCGCGATTTCGCGCTCGCCTTCGGCGCGCTGGCCGCCGGCTATGGCACGGCCGCGCTGCTCGGCAGCTTCAATCTCGCCGCCGTGCGTTTTACGGACGGCGAGGCGTTCAGCGGGATGCTGGTCTTGGCCGCCGCCGCGGCCGGACTCGCGTTGAGCCGGCCCGATCCGCGGCGTGCCGCGTTGGGCCTGTCTTCGGGCGCGTTGGTGCTTGGCGCGGCGGCGTGGTTCTTTCACGGTGCCGCGGCGGCATTCGCCGTTTTGGGGATCGCGCTCCTGGCCATCGCCACGCTGTACGTGCCGGCGCGCGATGAACGGCGCGCTTTGTTCCTGGTGCTGGCGTCGTTTCTGTTCGCGCTGCTGGATGGCTTTACACTGGCCGGCGATGTCGCGATCCTGTTTCTTTCGCCGGCACAATTGGCGCCCATGCTGGTGGGCTTCAACGCCGCTACGCTCGCAGGCTCGCTCGTGCTGCCTCTCTGTGCGATGGCCGCGTGGTTGCTGGTGCCGCTGTTCCGCCGCCTGACGGTGCCGCGTGGTCTCGCCGCCGAACTGGCGGCATCGGTCTTCATCGGCTTCGGAATCTTCGGGTTCGCGACTTGGCTCTATAGCTGAGCGTCATTCCTGGGATAAGTTGCAGCCAGTGCGCGTCGAAGAAAAGAGGAGCCCCCCAATGATCCGCAGAATCCTGCGAACCAGCATGTCCGTCCGCATCGCCGTCCTGGTGTGCGGTCTTGCTCCACTCCTCATCGCGCGCGAACTCAACGCGCAGGCGGAACTCACAGTCCCCGCGGGACTTCCCGATTGGACGTTCAACATCCCCGACAAGGCCCAGCCGAGTGCCGTGCGGGTGGAAGGCATCGTTAAAGCCCCCGGCAGCACCAAGGAATATGAGGCCGCAAAGATCGCCGGAAACGCGAACCCGCCGGATTGGTTTCCCGATGAACATCCTGCCGCGCCGCATGTGGTCACGGGCGGCCAGGGGGTCAGGTTTGCGTGCGGCTCATGTCATCTCATGTCCGGCCAGGGTCATTCGGAAGCCGCCGACCTCGCCGGCCAGCCGGCCGAGTACCTGATCCGGCAAATGGCCTATTACAAAACCGGCGCGCGCAAGGAAGACGCGCGCATGGGTCCGATCGCGAAGATCACATCGGACGAGGATGTTCGGCAGGCCGCAGACTATTTCGCCGCTTTGAAGCCGCGCGTCTGGGTGAAGGTTATCGAGACCGCCACCCCGCCGAAGACGTTCATTGCCACCGCCGGACGGCATCGTCAGCTTCTTCCCGGCGGCGGCACCGAGCCGATCGGACACCGTATCCTTGAAATCCCCGCCGATCCATTCCTCACGGAGATCCGGGACCCGCATTCCGGTTTCATCGCCTATGTGCCGCCCGGCAGCATCGCCAGAGGCGAAGCATTGGTCAAAGACGGAGCGTCCGGAAAGACGGTGCAATGCGCGCGCTGTCACGGCGAGGCGCTGAAGGGCAAGGGCGACGTTCCGCGGCTCGCGGGGTTGCAACCGCTCTATGTCGCGCGGCAGCTCTTCGATATGCGGTATGGGTCGAGCGCGGGTGAAACCGCAGCGCCGATGAAGCCGGTCGTCGCCAATCTGTCGGAAGACGACATCATCGCGATTTCCTCCTATCTCGGCTCACTGCCTCCGCAATGATCGTGCCGCCGGCCGGCGCCGCCGCTCCATTCCTGCGTCGCGGGAGCGTCCGCGATTCGCGCCGGACTTCGTCATTCTAACCGCCAGCCCCCGCGCGCGGATCTTCTATCACGCTGTCTTCGGGCTCGCCGTTTTCGATTTTTGCTGGATATGCGCGCCGTATCGCCGCGCTTGAGAGTCCCATCCGGCAAAGGTTGGGAAGAATCAATGTAAATCCAATTTACGTCACAAAGGCGAAGCCGTTTTGTCGAAAAACGTTCACAGCCCACGGAAATATTCGTTCGCACGAATGAATTCGTACGCCGGGGCTTTGTGAAAATCAGTCGCGCCTAAAGACGAATTCTCAACATTCATCCTGAGCGAACGGCGGATCGCATCCGCCGCAATGGAGATATTATGTCAAGTGTAAGACATTCCTGGATTCGTTCGATTTTTCTCGGCGGCACGGCGGTTTCCGTGGGCATGTTGATTTGTGCGAACAGAGCGTCGGCACAGCCTGCCCCGCAGGCACAGCCGGTGCAGGTGGCGCAGGACGCCGTGCCCGAAACCGTCATCGTGACAGGCACATTGTTCGACCCCGACGTCGCGCCGGCCAAAGCGTCGTTGGATACGAAAGAACCTCAGACGATCATCAATCGTTCCTATATCGAAGATTCGGTATCGCCGACGGCGGACTACGTCACCATTTTGGCCATTACGCCCTCGCTCACGGGCGCCGATATCAACGGTCCCGGTCTGTCGGACGGCAATGTTAAAAACACGCTGCGCGGTTTGCCGGATGGTCAATACGGCATGACGTATGACGGCATACCGTTTGGCGACACAAACGGGCCTACTCATCATTCCGCATCGTATTTTCCCGCCACCACAATCGGCTCCATCGAAGTGGAGCGCGGTCCCGGCAATGCCGGCAACCTGGGTCCGGCCACCTTTGGCGGCTCGATAAACCTGTATTCCGAGCCTCTCGCCGACGGTATGCGCGCCAAAGGATCCGTCAGTTTCGGCAGCTTCGGTACGACGGATCAGAACCTCAATTTCCAGAGCGGCAATATCAATATCGGCGATATCTCTTCGACGCGCATCCTGTTCAATTTCCAGAACACCGACAGCGATGGCGCTCTGACTCTTCAAAGGCTCAGGCGCAACAACGATCTTCTCAAGATCGAGAACAATCTTTCCGCCAATTGGACGCTGACGTTTTTCGCCAACTACAGCAAGCTCACCGAAAATCTGGATGACAATAATGGTGCGACGCTGGCGCAGGTCGCGACCTATGGCAAGGATTTCGCGCTCCAGAGCAGCAATCCGAATCTGCCCACCTATTACCAGTACAACGTGACCAACAAATCGACGGATCTGGATTACATCCGCCTCAAGGGCAATATCGCCGATGACTTCAAGGTCGATGAGACGGTTTATACCTATGCCTATGTGAACAAGACGATGTCGCCGCGCAGCATCCTGCAGACCATAACGGACATCAACAACGGCACCGCCCAGGGCATCGGCGGAAAATTCAACCCGATCGTGGGCGGCGCCGTCCAGACGAACGATATCCCAGGCTATCAGAAGCTCAATGCTTATCGCGTCTGGGGCAACATCATCCGGGGGTCCGCCGACTACCAAATCGGCGATATCAGCGGACAGGTCCGCCTGGGCGTCTGGTGGGAAGGTGCGGCCACACAGCGCGCGCGCTTCGATTTCGATTCGACTTTGTGTCTCGCGAACGGCATCAACCCGTGGGTCACGTTTGGAACCTCATGCCAGGATTCCTCCCTAACGCCCAAAAGCGCAGTGAAGGTGACCGGCCAGGGCAATCCCACCTACAACGGATATGCTGAATTGCTCGAACATAGCGGCTGGCAGCAATATCAGCCCTTTCTTGAAGTGGATTTTCGCCCGATCGAGGCGCTGACCATCACGCCGGGCGTGAAATATGTCGATTGGAATCACACCACGGATTCGGTCGTCGAACCGAAATTGCTGAAGCCGTTCATCGGCTCGTTCCGGACGACGCGAACTCTGCCGTTCCTGGAAGCCAATTACAAATTCACGAACTCCTGGAGCGTGTACGCTCAATATGCGCAAGGGATTTACGTCCCCGACATCACCGCATTCGAGCAGAAAACCGCGGTGGATGCCTTCCCGAAAGCGCAAACCACGACGAATTACCAGGTCGGTACCGTGTTCTATGCCGACAATTTCACCTTCGATGCCGATCTCTATTACATCCCGGTGAAGAACAATATCGTGTTTGAGAATTGCTCTCTGGCCGGAGGGTTGGCCGGCGACACTTGCGGTGTGAACACGGGGGAGGCTCTCTACAAAGGCATCGAAGGCGAAACCACTTATGCCTTCAACGATGATATCATGAGTGGCGCCCTGCGCGGGCTCGTGGCGTTCATCAACGGGTCGGTGAACTCCGCCAAGTCTCAGGGCTTTTACCTCAAACAGGCGCCGATGTGGACCGCGGCAGCCGGACTTGTCTACAAGCGCGATGCTTTCAAGATATCGCTGATCGACAAATTGGTCGGACCGCAATATTCCGACAACGCTCAAAACGTGAACTACAAAGTTCACGCCTATAATAATATGGACGCTACTGTCGGCTATGACTTCGGCAGGTTCGAAGCATCTGTCGGCGTTTATAATGTTCTTGGCAGTCGTAGCGTCCTTGCGATCACCGAGAACGATGCAGCCTTTATCGCGGACAGACTTCTCAGCACCGACCAATATTATTTCCAGGCACCTCGCAGCTTCATGGTCACCTTGAAAGCATCGGTGTCGCCCTGATCCCGGCGGCAGCGGATGCTCTTCTCAATCGGTTACGCCGCAGCTGTGGGAAAAGAGGTCGTCCAGCAACGCCGCCAAGGCGCGGACGTTCGGTTCGGCCGCAATTCCCACAGCGTGACGCTTCGCCAGCCACGCGGGGTCGTTATAAGACAGCCACACCTTGCCGGATGCGTCCTGCCAGACCAACGCCTTCAGCGGCAAATCGATGCCGGCTGTCTGATTGGATTGCATCAGAGGCGTGCCGCCCTCGGCCTTCCCGAAGATCAGAAGCTCAGTCGGCCTCAGCGAAAGACCGGCTTTCGCGGCGCCCGAGGCATGATCGATGCGAGCGAACACGCCGATGCCCTTGGCTTTGATCCCGGCTTCAAGCCGGTCCATTGTCTCGGCGGCTGTGAAACTGCTGGGAATGGTGATCAGGCCTTCCATCGCCATCGGCGCTGACCGTTAAAGATCGGACGGCGGGGCATCTGCGCCAGCACGCGGGGCCGGAACGGACGTTGCGTTCGCTGGCGTCGTCTTGGGCGCGGCGGGTGCGGTGACGGTCACATCGACCTCATCCCAATTGGGTCCGTCCTTCGCGTTGGCGACGCGCACTTTCACGGTGCCGGGCTTGGAGCCGATCGTGAGCTCGCCCGAACTCGCGTCGATCTTGCACCCGAGCGCATTGCCCCGAATCGAGAAATGGGCGTCGCGGCTGGAGGGGAAAAGATCCGCGCTGATCTGGATCGTATTGGCGCTTCGCCCCGCTGCCGAGGTCTCCACGGCCGCGTGATCCGCCTTCGCATGGGTGACGCCCGTCAGCACGATCTTCGGATCGCCGTCATAGGCCATCACGTTTTCCTTGCCGTTCACCTTGGCGACGAATTCCGCGTTCTTGCCGGATTTGTCCAGGCGCAAGGTCCGCTCATGGGTGGTGGTGGAGTTCGCGGAATTCCAACGGCTTCCGGCCGCGCCATGCGGACACCACCAGTGGAATTCCTGATCCGCTGTGAACCCAACCGGCATGGGATTGGCCGGCGTGGGATTGGAATCGCTCGCCAGATGGCGCCCGACATCGATCAGCGATTTCTGGATGCCGACCGTATCGTGATTGTCCCCGAGTTCGCCGCTGTCATTCATGAACCAGTTGCCCTTGGCCGGAATATCGGGAAGCGTGCCGGTTTGCAGCGTGAACTCGCCGAACGGCGTCGTCATCTTGTGGGTCGCGGCTTCGGGCGTTGCGAGCTTGGGAAAGCGTTCACCCATTACCACCTGATCCAGCGATGTCACCTGCCCGTCGTTGCTTTTGAAGACATGATCGAACACCCCGCCAAACAGCGAGCTGTCGGTGGGGTCGCCGATGACATTCGTGCTCGCGATGCCGGTGGGATGGGAGGCGAGACGATAGGGCATGACCTGGCCGCCTTCATTGTTCTCCGCCTTGATGTCGAGCACGCCGCCTTTTTGCGCGGCCCCGAGTGAGAGCGCCGCGGTGAGCGTATCGGCGCCCGGCGTCAATGCCGTTCCAGCCGCGGGCGATCCGGCATCGATCGTCCATGTCACCGGCTTGGCGGTCGCGGGGCCGGCGGTGAATTGGATCGCCGGCTGATTTCCGCATGGCGGCACATGCGCGATGCTCCGCCCGTTGGGTCCGATATTGGCCTTGATGGTGCCGACCGCAACCTGAGTCATCGGCACCGCGCCCTGTGCGGGATCGGTTTGCGGCGCGATGACTTCCAATGACGGATTCGCGGGCGGCAAATCGGGGCCTTGATCGGTCGCGGGCGACGGTTGCTTGCTGCCGCCTTCGCCCGGGCCGGAGCCGCGCGCCATCTGCTGTTGGATCGGCACCCGGCTGAAGTCGGCGGCAAATGGCGAAGCGTCGGAGCGCGATTGCAAAGGAGCGTTTTGGCGGGAGGACGCTTTGCTGCGCCAACTCTTGTTCGGCGCACAGGATTTCTCCTGAAGGGGAACAAAATCTTGCATGACAATTCCAGTCGTGTCGCCAGAAAAACTAGCATGCCGCCCGCATGTGCGAAACCGGACGAAAATGGAGTCAATACCAATCGGGTTCGTCGAATACGACATCCATGTTGCAGGAGAGCGTTCGCCTCTCCCCCTCTCCGAAGAAGGGCTCCACCCGGTGCAACAGCCAATTGGGGAAAACAATGAGCCGGCCCGTTTCGGGCTTGATGTATTGCTGCGTTGGAGGCCGCAGGAGACTGAAATCGCGCATTCCGTTTCCACCCCAGACGAATTGCGTAAACCCGTCGCAATTGCCGCTCGTCAGGTTCAACTTCGGCGACCCGCCATGCTGAACCGCGGGTTTTTCCGCGATGCCCGATGGCACCTTCAAATAGAGAATGGAAGACAGACCGAGAGGCGTGTTGCCGCCATGATCGTGCAGCGGATTGTAGTCCCCCGCATAACTGTGGACGCTCCACATGTCATGGGCCGTGACGGCCGCGCGATATCCCTGCTGCGCGACATACTGTCCCGCGATTTCGACAATAACGGCCGCCAGGGTTGCCGGCGCTTTCTGCCGCAAATCCAATTGAAGCTGCGCGGATCGCGCGTGCTGACGAATCTGCCCGACGAGCGAAGGCGAATGATCGGCCGCAGAATCCCGCACGCCATCGACATGGTCGTTGATGGTGGTCACGAGCGAGGCAGGCAGATGCGCTTCCATCAAATAAAGCGCAGGTTTGATCACCAGCTCGCAGGTGATGTCCTCGGTTTCCAATTCCGTCACGTCGCCCTATCCCGACAGACAGCATTGCACAGGCGAATGAGAACGCTTTTCCTGACGCGGACCTCGCTCAATAAATAACGCAAAATAACGCAGGGCCATCGGCGCCCTTTGCGAATTGTGTTGCCGCCTGCCCGCCCTGTAAAGGCCTTTGCTGTGGACATCAGGGGGGCGTGCCGAATCTTCTCGGCACATTCATGAAACTGTCGCAGCCAGGCGATTGAATCCCCCCTGAGATAAGGGGCATCGACAATGGCTGACATAGCGGCATCTCCCGAAACATTCCGCGGACGCGGCACACCGGCGCTGGACCAAAAAACCAGTCCCGTGACGGCGATCATATTCTTCATGCTCCTGGCGGCCGGCATCGGTTATGGCATCCACGGCCTCTTGGACGACATCCAGAGCGTGCACGAGACCCTGGCGCTCGGCGTCTTTGCGCTTCTCGGAATCGCCCTCCTGATCGCGCTCGGGTTTGAATTCGTGAACGGCTTCCACGATACGGCGAACGCGGTGGCGACGGTGATCTACACCAACTCCATGGCCCCGGTGGCTGCCGTCATCTGGTCGGGGACCTTTAATTTCCTCGGCGTCATGGTGTCCAGCGGCGCGGTCGCCTACAGCATCGTCACGCTTCTGCCGGTCGAGCTTATCCTGCAGGTCGGCAACAGCGCGGGCTATGCGATGATCTTCGCGCTGCTGATCGCGGCGATTGTATGGAATCTCGGAACCTGGGCGCTTGGCATCCCCAACAGTTCCAGCCACGCGCTGATCGGTTCGATCATGGGTGTCGGCCTTGCCAACCAGTTGATGGCCCCGGCGGGGCAGGCGACCTCGGGCGTGGATTGGAACCAGGCCCTGGGCGTCGCTCAGGCGCTTCTGTTCAGCCCGATGATGGGGTTCGTGTTTTCGGCATTGCTGCTGGTGGTGATGAAATTCCTCGTGCGGGCGCCGAAGCTCTATGAAGAACCGCGCAGCAAAGCGCCGCCGCCGTGGTGGATTCGCGGCGTCCTGATCTTCACCTGCACCGGGGTTTCGTTTGCCCATGGCGGCAATGACGGCCAGAAGGGGATGGGCCTCATCATGCTGATCCTGATCGGCGCGGCGCCCACAGCCTATGCGCTCAATCGCACCATGCCCGATTCCGCGACGCCGGCGTTCGTCGAATCGACGATGGCCGCCCAAAGCGTGTTCGCGGCCCATGCCGCGGGCACGGCCCCCGTGGCGATCGAGGATTCGCGGCATATCATCGGCGATGCGTTGCGGGACAAAAACCTCAACCGGCCGGAGGTCTATGCGAGTCTCGCGACGATCTCCGCGGACATTGCCGGCAATGTCCGCAATTATGGGGCGCTGTCCCACGTTCCAGCGGCAGCCACGCCCAATCTTCGCAACGACATGTATCTGGCCGGCGACGCCATCCGTCTGCTTCCCAAGCAAGGCGCACAATTCACCACCGCCGAAAACGCAACGCTCAAGACTTATTCCGGCGGGCTCCAGAACGGCACCCGCTTCATTCCGCTGTGGGTCAAGGTGTGCGTCGCCATCGCGCTTGGCCTCGGCACCATGGTGGGCTGGAAACGGATCGTGGTCACGGTCGGCGAGCGGATCGGAAAGACTCATCTGACCTATGCGCAGGGCGCTTCGGCGGAAATGGTCGCCGCTCTGACCATCGGCGCGGCGGAGGTCTATGGGCTTCCCGTGTCGACCACGCACATCCTCTCCAGCGGGGTCGCCGGCACGATGGCGGCCAACGGCTCCGGGTTGCAGTGGGCCACCGTGCGCTCCATCGCGATGGCATGGGTGCTCACGCTTCCCGCAGCGATGCTGATCGCCGGAGGACTGTATTTCATCCTGCGCCATGTCTTCTGAGGTTCGAACAACCGCAGAAGAACGAGGCCGCTAACGCCGCAGCCATCCAGACAACGCATGGTTTCCTTAGCGTTGTGCCGGATGCGCTTTGCTCGCGACAATGTCAGGATTCGTGCCTTGCCCTCGTGAGAAGGGCAATTCTATACTTCGGCTTGTGCTTGCCGTCTGGCGGCTGGACGCGTTGTTGCGCGCCCATTGCGGTTATGTGTCCACTAAATGTCGAGGAATGGGGAAGGTCCGATGAAGTTTTCTGCAATGGCGCGGGGCGCCGCCTTCGTAATCATGGCCACACTCGCCGCTGCGATTCCCCATTTCGCGTCCGCGCAAAGCAATGCGCTCGCCGGGACTTGGAATTTCGTTCCCGACCGGTCGAGCTTCATGCCGGGCCCGGCCCGCTATAAAAGCATGACGCTGACCTACTCGGCGTCCGGCGATATGACGCTTGATGGAGTCGACGCGGAAGGCAAGCCCGTCAAACTCACCTATCCGGCCGTTACCGACGGCAAACCGCACGCCGTCAGCGGCATCGACGCCTTCGACACCGTGTCCTGGAGCAAGTTCAGCGACACCATCGCCACCTATGCGTTCTTGAAGCGCAAATCGAACGTCGTCCTCGGCAGCCGCTCACTGTCTCCCGACGGCAATATCATGACGTTCAACGAGAAGACGTTCGACACCAACGGAAAGCAGACCGGCACGGCGGTCATGACCTTCGCCAAGCCCGGTTTCGAGACGGCAAGTGCCACGGCCCCAAAGGCCCCGCCGCCGCCGGTCGTGGTGCCGACCACCACGCCTGACGAGGACACCGGCACCGCCGCGCTGGGGAAAGGCGACGCAGACGGTGCGATTGCCGCGTTCACCCTCGCCATCGACAAGAAGGACAAGATCGCCTCGCCCGTCTACGACCACGTCATGCGCGGCCTTGCCTACTCCGAAAAGGGCATGACCGAACAGGCATACGCCGATTTCGACGCCGCCGTGATGCTGAAGCCTGAAGACAAGGATGCCCGTTTCCGCCGCGGCGCCACGCGGGTTCTGATGAAGCAATATGATGG
>DASYEG010000084.1:0-3526 GCA_036499145.1 Micropepsaceae bacterium
GGATGCAGATTGCCGTCTCCGGCATGGAAGACGTTGCAGCAGACGAGCCCATAATGATCCGACAATGCGCAAATCCGGTCCAGCATTTCGGGCAAGGCTTTCCTCGGGATCGTGCCGTCCATGCAGAGCATGTCGGGCTCCAGCCGGCCCATCGCGCCAAATGCCGCCTTGCGTCCCGACCAGACGCGCGCGCGGTCGGCCTCATCGGCGCAATCGCGCACGCTGGTGGCCCCGCAGGCAATCGCGATTTCGCCCATGCGGCGCGCATCGCCGGCGACTTCCGCCGGCATGCCATCGATCTCGCCGATCAGGATGGCTTCGGCATCGCGGGGATAATTCGGCGCGCAGAACGCCTCCACCGCGTCGATACAG
Organism: Micropepsaceae bacterium; assembly: GCA_036499145.1. Taxonomy (GTDB): domain Bacteria; phylum Pseudomonadota; class Alphaproteobacteria; order Micropepsales; family Micropepsaceae; genus CAIYRG01. The sequence continues at coordinate 373 of DASYEG010000084.1, forward strand.
CGCCGGTCCATGAATTCGAGCGCGGCCGGAACGATTCCGGCGGCGATGACAGCGGCCACCGTCTCGCCCGCCGCCCGCACCGTGTCGAACGCGATCAGCACGGTCTTCGTCACCGGCGGACGCGGCAGGATCCGCAAGGTCGCTTCCGTGACCACGCCGAGCAGCCCTTCGGAGCCGCACACCACGCTCAAAAGATCGAGCCCGCCATCGCCGGCGTGCTTGCCGCCCAGACGCAAGCGTTCGCCGTTCATCAGCACCAGTTCGATGCCCATCAGATTGTGAGTCGTCAGGCCATATTTCAGGCAATGAATACCGCCCGAATTCTCCGCCACATTGCCGCCTATGGTGCAGGCGATCTGGCTTGAAGGATCGGGGGCATAATAGAACCCCTCATCCTGCACGGCGCGCGTCACCGAGGCATTGGTGACACCCGGCTGCACCACGATGCAGCGATTGTCATAATCGATCTCCAGGATCCGGCGCATGCGGGAGAGCCCGAGCAGGATCGAATCCGCCAAGGGCAGCGCTCCTCCGGAGAGCGACGTTCCGGCGCCGCGCGGCACGATGCGGATATTCTCGCGCGCCGCATAGGCCAGCACGTTCGAGACCTGCTCGGCGTTTTCCGGCAAGACGCACAGAAGCGGGCTCTGGCGATAGGCGGTCAGGGCATCGCAATCGAAGGCGGCCAGCGTCGCCTCATCGCCAATCACGCCGCCGGGTACGATTGCCTTCAGGGCGTCCGCGATTTCGGCGCGGCGCGACAGGGTCACGGGGTTTGGGGCGGGCAGGTCGATCATAGGCCGGGTCTATTACCACAAATAGAGCGCCGCACCCCCTTTACGGGGCCTCGGCAAATGCCAACACTCAAAAAACATAGCGCAGTCCGCCGGGGTGATTGCCGGTTCGGCGTAAGATTGCGCGGCCAGGGGATAAGGGGAGCTGGGGGCAGGGGCATGTGGAGCCAGATTTACGACCCATTGGGGAATGCGGTGCTTTCAACCATTGCCGCAGCGATTCCAACGATTTTATTGCTTGCCCTTATCGCCTCGGGAAAGATGAAAATCCATCTCGCGGCGGTGGTGGCGGTGATCGTGGCCGCGGCAATCGCGATAACGATCTACGGAATGCCGGCCGACCTCGCTGTGCGTGCGATCGGGCTCGGCGCGCTGGCCGGGTTTTTCCCGATCGGGTGGATCATCGTGAACGTCATCTTTCTCTACCGGCTGCAGGTGGAAGCAGGCGCATTCGCCATCATTCAGCAATCGATCGGCGCCATCACCGAGGACCGGCGGCTCCAACTTTTGCTCATCGCCTTTGCGCTGGGTGCCTTTTTCGAAGGATCGTCGGGCTTCGGAACGCCGGTCGCGATGACCGGTTCGATCCTCATGAGCCTCGGCTTCTCGCCGCTTGCCGCGGCCGGTTTATCGCTGATCGCCAACACCGCGCCGGTCGCCTTCGGGGCGCTGGGCGCGCCCGTCACGGGCCTGCAACAGGCGACCCAACTCGATTTCAACATGCTGGGCGCCATGATCGGCCGCCAATTGACGCTGTTCTCAGTCATTGTGCCGTTCTGGCTGATCTGGGCATTCGCGGGTTTCCGGGCCATGAAGGAAATCTGGCCGGCGGCGTTCATCTGCGGTCTCACCTTCGCCGTCGGGCAATTCGCGATCTCGAACTATATCAGCCCCGCACTCGCTTCGATCGGCGCGGCGGTGATTTGTCTCTTCTGCCTGCGCGGCTTTCTTTATGTCTGGCAGCCCAAGACGATCTGGACGTCGGCGGCGCTCAGGAGTGCCGACCATTCCCATTCGACCATGCCGCCGCTAAAGCCGATGGGGGCGAAGGCCAGTTCCAGCCAAGTGCAGAAAGCGTGGCTGCCCCTGATTCTTCTTTGCATCATCCTGGTGACCTGGGGCATGCCGCCGGTGAAGGCGTTTCTCGATAATATCTTCTCGCCGCGATTCGATATCGGCGGACTGCACAATATGGTGCTGAGAATGCCGCCCGTGGCGCCCATGCCGACGCCCGAGCCCGCTTTTTTCCGATTTTTCTTTCTCTCTTATAGCGGCACGGCCATTCTGGTGACCGCCATCATTTCCGGATTCATCATGGGCTTTTCGCCCAAGCGCATGGTGCAGGTCTATATCGAGACCTTCGGAGTAGTGAGATATTCCATCATCACGATTTCGGCCATGGTGGCGCTGGCCACGCTCACGCGCTATGCGGGCGTGGACGCGACGCTCGGCCTCGCCTTTGCCGCGAGCGGCGTGCTGTATCCCTTCTTCGGCACTTTGCTCGGCTGGCTCGGCGTGGCGACCACGGGGTCCGACACCGCCTCCAATCTGCTGTTCGGGAATCTGCAGCGCATCACGTCGGAACAGCTTGGCCTCTCGCCCATCCTGATGGCGGCGGCCAATTCCTCGGGCGGCGTGATGGGCAAGATGATCGATGCCCAATCCATCGTCGTGGCCTCCACGGCAACAGGATGGGTTGGCCACGAAGGCACCATCCTGCGTTTCGTGTTCGTGCACTCGATCGTGCTGGCGGTCCTGGTCGGGCTTCTGGTGACGCTGCAGGCCTATGTCTATCCGTTCACCGAAATGGTGGTGCGGTAGGCATTGCGGTTTTTCCATCTCTGGAACGGATGGCGGTCGATTGGCGGGAGGGGCCAGGATTAAGTTAACGGCCTGGAAAGCGTGGCGCGGCCAGATTGGCGCATGTCCACGCTGTCGCCCGCGCTCGATCTGTTCCTTTATCAGTTTCTGCGTTTCTTCAATCCGCGCCAGGGCTATTGCTGGATCTATCTTGCCGGCGGATTATTTTTTGCGCTTTGCGTCATGCTATGGCGGCGGCGGAATCGTTCCCGGATCACGCCCGCCCGTTTTTGCGGCTTCTCGGCTCGCGCGCGCTTTGGCTGCACCGCTCCACGCTTCTGGACGTGAAATTGTATTTCCTGCACGGCGTGCTGGTGCTGATCGCCTATGGCATGTTCGAGGCGACGAGCGAGGTCTGGCGCGCGAGCACTGTGTCCGCTCTCGCGGCGCTTGCGGGAGCGGAGCCGCGCCTGCATGCCCCGCACGCGATCGTGGGCTCTCTCACGACGATGCTTCAAATCATCGCGCTCGATCTCGGTTACTTGGCGCTGCACTATTGC
>DASYEG010000085.1:0-3092 GCA_036499145.1 Micropepsaceae bacterium
CAGGATTTCACGCGCGGCGGCGAGCGATTGGGCGGCCTCCAATTGCCGTTTGCCGTTCACCTCGCGCACATCGTTGACGCCGAATTCAAAAACAAGCCGGCCCTCCTGCTGCGGCGACTGACGGGGCTCGGCCTCTGCCCGCCAGCGTTTGGCGATTTGGATACTGGTTTCGCCGCGAATGCCAAGATTGTAATGGCTGAGATCATGTCCGCGTGCACGCGCGGCCGCTGAAATGCGTCCCGCCCAGCCCTGGCATTCGCTGTCAAAGGCGCCACTGACGAAACTGTCGCCGATGAAACAGATGCGCATCGCGCGTGAGGCCGCCATGATGGGCTCCTATTTCGCGGGCGGTGGAGCGACGTCAACTCCGACGAGGCCGGCGTTTCTGATCGATGCGGCGATCAGACCGGAGCGTCGTGCCGCATCGATCATCGGTTCGATGGTCGCGAGCAGCGCGCTGTTGCCCTTTTTCACGATGATCGCCTGGGGCACGCTGTAGAAATTATCCGGCAAAAGTCGAAAACCCGGATTGGCCTGGGCCAATTCATAGAGCCGCTGACGATTGGTGCCGTAGGCCGCGATCTCGCCTCCGCGCAGCAACCTCATTGCAACCGCCATGTCGCCGTCTTTGTTGCGCAGGAATGCGGCGCTTTTCAGCGTCCGCGTCAAATAGAGGTCTCCCGTGTCGCCTTGGGTGACGCCAATGGTGACACCCGCCCGGTCGATTTCGCTCACCGATTTCAGCGGCGAGGCGTCGAGCACCATGTAGGTGTTCTGCGCCAGCGAATAGATTTGCGAATAGTCCACTTCGGCCGCGCGGCCAGGATCGAAGGCAAGGAATCCGATGTCGGCTTCGCCATTCTTGACGCTCGCGAGCACACCTTGCACGCCGTTTGCCGGGGTCACTTTGAAGGGCACGCTCAGGCGCTCCGCCAGCGCGCGTGTCAGATCGCTGGCCGGGCCTTTCACCGCGCCGGTCTTGGCCTCGACGATGCCCTGCACCGGATTGGTCGCGATGAAGGTGGCGCGCAAGATCCCGGCCGGCACGAGGCCGGACGAAGCGGCAAAAGCGGAAGCGGCGCTCATGATGAGGGACAAGCTCGCGGCGAACATGATGCGTTTCATAACCCACCCATTTGGGATGCGAAGCGTGCCTTTGCCTATCATCGAAACCTGGGGCCGCGCCAGATGCGCCAGATGAGGCAAACAAAAAGGCCGGAAGCGGTGCTCCCGGCCCGATCCCTTTGCGCGCGCGTTTTGTTAGAAGACCCCCATGACGATGGCCCCGAGGAATGAAAAAACGAAAACGACGGTCAGAAGCTGCAACTCCCGCACCATGGAGACACTCCTTCTTCCCATTGCGGCGGTAGTGTGGCGCATCTTGAGGGCCGGCTCCAAGAGGAAATTTGTGCTGCAGCGCCGCAATATTTTCATGACGCGCGCGTCATCGCGGCCCGCTCATGCAAGGGCTTGCGCGTTAAGATCTCATCGCCGCCATATCTTGCAGGGCTGTATCGTAATTGGACGGGGATTGGCTTAATGCTGCCGGCGCATTTCTTGTGAATCCAATTTCATGCGCGTCTCCCATCTTCTGCTGGCGCTTCTCGTCTGTGTCGCCTGGGGCCTCAACGCGGTCGCGGCGAAAGTGGGTGTCACCTATATTCCGCCGGTGTTCTTCACGGCGCTGCGATTCGTCTTTGTACTGATCTGTCTCGCGCCCTGGCTGAAGCCGGTTCCCGGCAAATGGAATGTGCTGATCCCGGCGGTGTTCTTCATGGGCGGCCTGCATTTCGCGTTGATCTTTACCGGCGCGAAATTGTCGGATGCCTCGACCATGGCGATCGTGAACCAGCTTTATGTGCCGATCTCGGTCTTGCTGGCGATGGCTTGGCTCGGCGAGGCGGTGCCTCAGCGGCGATGGCTCGGCATCGCCATCGCGTTTTGCGGCGTGGTGGTGTTCAGCCTGGATGCGAGCGTCGCCAGCCATCTGATGGGGGTGTTCATCCTGTTCCTCGATGCGATTTCCATGGCCATCGGCACGGTTCTGTTGCGGCGCCTTTCGGGGGTGCCGCCGCTGGTCATGCAGGCCTGGATGGCGGCGCTTGGCATCCCGTTTCTCTTCCTGACCAGCCTCGTGTTCGAGACCGGCCAGTTCGCGGCTCTGGCGCAATCGCCGTGGCAGGGCTGGGCGGCGCTCGCCTACACGGTCATTGCCGGAAGCCTGATCGGCCACACCGCCTATTATGTCCTGCTGCAGCATTATGAAGTGTCGCTGGTGGGCTCGGTGCTGCTGCTGGGACCCGCGATCGGTGTGCTCGGCGGCGTTGCGATTCTGGGCGAACCGTTCACGCCCATGATCGTGATCGGCGCCGCGATGACCTTGTTCGGTGTCGCGATCGTTCTGCGCCGCGTGCCCATGCGCAGGCTCGAGCCGGCCGAGGGGGTCTAGGCGAAGGCCGGCATGGCCTCAGGCTGCGGAATGTTCTACCGTCCCGCTTCGTTGGGCGGGCGTTCGTTGGTCGTGCGAGGAACGTCATGCGCGCTTGGATTTTCGCTATCGCCATTTCGGTCGCGTTCACACCTGCGCCCGCGGCGTTCGCGGCCCCCACCTGCCAGGACCAGAACGGCGCCACCATCAAATGCGGCATCCCCGGCGCGATGCCGGTCGGCTGGCGGTTGTCCGTTCAAGAGCGTCTGGACCGGCAAATGCCCGCACCGGAATACCAGAGCGCGAATGAACTGTTGAAGCTGATCTGCGTGATCGGCATCTTCTTCGCGCTGATGGCGCTGATGCCCGAATTCGACGGACGGCGCGCGGGCGACTGGGACCGGCAGGAAGACGATGGCGAGGACCGGCGCTGAGCAGGCCCTCTCTCGAAGGAACATCTTTGCTTTCTTCGCGCTCCCGCCCCGTGATAGTTTGACGGCGCGCTGAACGTTCACACACCGCCACGCACAATTAAAACCAGCGCGACAGGGAGGCAGCCGTGAAGATAAGAATGTTCGCCGCGTTGTTGTTTGCTTCGATGCTGACCGCGGGCAGTGCGTCCGCGCAACCGGCTCCGTTCAACGCGGACGGCGTGACCATGGGT
>DASYEG010000086.1:0-18276 GCA_036499145.1 Micropepsaceae bacterium
TGTCCCGCGAGGTCGGCACGTTGCCGACCTCCATATAATCGGGGCCATGGCAGATGCTGCACTGAATCGTCTTGCCATTACCGCGCGCGGTCGTGAGCACCTCGCCCGCCTTGATGCTTCTCATCGGCACATAGGCGACGAATGGCTAATGAGGATCTCGAACGTTCGCCCTCTTGCCTCTCTTGCGGTACTTCGATGATACGCCGCCCGATCGGCTCCTTGGCGCTGCGTCGGCGCCCATTGTTGCGGCGAGCAACAGTAGGAAAAGAAGTGCAAAGCCAATGTTTTATGAGCATCCTCCGAAAAACGCTGGGATCCTGCTGTAAAGTCTATTGCGGGGCAATTACGAGAACCTCGTAGCTGGCTTGCAAGGCTTGTGGACGCCCACCGGCAACGGCTGGGGGATCGAATTTCGCGGCCATGGAATAGATGCGGCCGGTGGCCGGGTCGAGCGTTCCAGTGCGTGTCCCGACCTGAGTGGGAACGTGCTGGACGATGGAGATATGTGCCGGGTCCGCGAAGGAGAGCACTTCCAATGTCCCCGCACGGCAGGGAATGAAGGCGAGCTTGCGCGCCGCATCGAAGATAACCGCATCGGCACCTTTGGCGGTTGGAAGCGATGCAACTTCGGCTCCGGTATCGGCGCGTACGACTTTCGCGACACCGTCGCACGAGGAAATCAGGAGTTTGTCGGCGGCGTCATAGGCAAGACCCGTGGGGCCGTCGCAACCCTTTAACGCATAGCGCGCGGTGACCTTCTTACCCGCCACGTCGATGACCGCGATCTGGTTCTTGTCCTCGACATTGACGTAGACCTTGCCGGCACCGTCCGGTACGGCGAATTCGAGTTCACCGCCGACAGGGATTCGGGTCACGAGTTTTTTCGTTGCCGGATCGATGACGATGGCATTGCCGGCCTCGTGATCCATCGCAAATATCATCTTGGAGGAAGGATCATAGGTCGCGCCGTCGGGATTCTTCCCGCCCTTGAACGTCGCCACAACCTTGTCGGCTGCTCCATCGACGAGCAGAACATCGCCGCCGCGCTGGGTCACTGCCAACAGCGCACTGCCTGGAATCGGCAGCGCGATATGGCCCTTCACCGCACTCTTGAGTTCGCTCACCTTTCCAGTCTTGACGTCGATCACCGTGGTCATATCGGGCCGCGCCATGAGGATGCGTCCGTTCTTGGCATCGAACGTGGCATAATCGAAGCCGCCGTCCTGCACCTTGATGCGGTCGACGATTTTGTAATTGGGCGCTGCCGCTGCGATAGCCGACGTGCTAAACGCGATCGACAGAATGAGACTGATGACGGGAATCTGTTTCACGGCTGATTCTCCCTTTGACAGTTGGCCGGGTCCATCATTGGCCTGGCCGCGTTCTTATCGAAACGTCGCGCTCATCGAACATCGTAATCGGGGCCGGGAGCGCCGGTATCGGCCGCGGTCCCAACGGATAGCTTGCACGGAAGCCTTGCGATGCTTTGGTCTGCGCACCGCGGCGAGGCCAGGAAGGGATATTCCAGGGGATGGCCCGGCGTCTGAGCCAAGGTGTCGAGATAATTCAATGGGCCCGGCAACGGGGGTGGAGCTTTGGCCGTCTCGGTATTGGCGGAGCGCTGCGTGGGCGAGGGCCCGTGGAAGCCATATAACCGCGCGCCCGCTGGGAAGCCGCCGCGCGGTGCCGCATTCGCAATATTGGGACACAGCGCCACCGCAAGTCCCAACGCCAACGTCCTGAGGATCGGAGTTCGCATCATTCGGCCGGTTGTCGAGCCGGGCCGTCGAAGGACGGGCTGTCGCTGCCCGCCATTCGCGTTCCGGATTTGCGAGTCAAAACGGAAAACGCCAGGGGCATGATGAGCAACACCAGCGGCATTTGAACGATAAGTCCGGAGATGATGGCAACGGCTAGCGGCTTCTGCATGTCGGATCCCTGACCGAGCCCAATCGCCAGCGGCAGAAGGGCCAGAATCGCCGCGATCGTCGTCATCGCAATCGGCCGAAACCGATTGGCGCCGGCCTCGATTATCGCCCGCTCGTGGGTCATGCCTTCCCGGATGAGCAATTGGTACTCGGAGAAATAGAAGATCGCGATCTCGGTGACGATTCCGACCACCATGGTCATGCCCATCATGGCCGAAATATTGAGTTCGATACCCGTGAGCCAGAGCCCCATGAACACCGCTCCCATGGCGCTCAGCGGCATCGCGATGATGAGGATCGCCAATGTCAGTCGCTCATAGAGATAGATCAAAAGCGCGAAGACCAGGGCGATCGCAGCAATCAGAACGCCGATGAGACCGCGAAAAGCGAGCTGCTGTTGGGCATAAAGACCACCAAGCTGGAAATAGGTGCCCTGGGTGAACAGACCGGACTTGTCGAGCAATGCTTTGACCTCCGCCGCAGTGCTTCCCAAATCGCGGCCTTCTATCCGGGCGGTGACGGCAACCATCGGCTTGAGATTGTCGCGGGTGATTTCCGGTTGACCGGTGAGCAAACTGACCTGCGCCACGCGCCTGAGTGGGACTTTGTGGCCGTCCGGCGCGGTGATCAGGAATTCGCGAATGTCGTTGGGTGTCGCGCGCTCCTTGGGCGGCACCCAGACGCGCACATCGATGGTTCGGTCGACGTTTCGCACCTGTGTCGCGACCGTGCCTGAAAGATACGCATTGATTTGTTGGGTCACCAAATCGGGGTTGAGACCTTCAAGCCCGGCCTTCAGGGGATCCACGCGGATATCGAAGGCATCGCCCGCGATGACGACGCCATTGCGGATCTCAGTGATGCCGGGAACGCCCATGATCGCATCCGCGACCTTGGGTGCGATCTCGTTCAGCACCGCCGGATCGTCGCCATAGATCTGGACTTCAATGGGCTGGGGCACCGCCGTGAGATCGCCGATCAGGTCTTCCATAAGTTGCGCGGTCTCAACGTCCAGCGCGGGGATCGTCTTTTGCGCCTTCTGGCGTATTTCCGTCATGACCTCTTCGATCGGGCGCCGGGGAGCAGGCTTCAGGCGCACGAAAATATCGCCGGTATTGGACTCCGTGAGGCCCGCGCCGAGCTGCAAACCGGTACGGCGCGAATAGGTCAGCACTTCGGGCGTCGCGCGTAGAATCTTCTCGACCTGGTTGAGCATCGCATTGGTGTCTTCGAGCGAGGTTCCCGGTGGAGAGATGTAGTCGAAGACGAAACCACCCTCGTCCATGATGGGCATGAACCCGGTGCCGACCTGCGTGTAGGCCAAATATCCGGCGGCAAGGAAGATGGCGAACACCGGCAATGCGAGCACCGGAAAGGCCAGAAGCCCTTTGAACGTCTTGCGATAGTAGCGGAGCACGCGGCGGAAAACCGGCCCCGTGTGCTCTTCGGCTTTGGCGTCCTTCGCGGTCAGGACGTAATCGGCCAAGAGAGGGATGACGAAGAAAGCCGCCAGGAACGACACGATCAGCGCCGCCGCCAAGGTCAGCGACAGCGCTTTGAAGAAGGCACCCGTTACCCCGGTCAGAAACGCGAGCGGAACGAAGATGATGATGGTTGCTGCCGAAGAGCCGGCGAGCGGCTGGAGGAATTCCCAGGTGGCCGCGCGTATTTCGGCATGGCCGCGTTCCCCGGTGCTGTGCAGCCGCCGGTCGATCTGCTCGATGATGACGATGGCATCGTCGATGATCAGGCCGATGGCTGCCGCCATCCCACCCAGTGTCATGATGTTGAAACTCATGCCGAGCACGGAAAGCAGCAATACCGTCGAGGCAAGAACCGCGGGCACCACGATCAGCGTAATCAATGTGATCTTGAGATTGCGCAAGAAGAGAAGAAGAACGAGCCCCGCAAGCGCAACGCCGATCAGCACGGCCTCGAACACACTGCGCGCCGATCCCAAAATCAGCTCGCTCTGATCGTACCAATTGCTGATGTGAAAATCGGGCGGCAGCTTGGGTGCGTAGGCGGTAAGCGCGGCTTTCACGTCATTGACGATCTGGACCGTATTGCCATCCTGCTGCTGTTTGATCTGCAGAATAATGGCGGGATGTCCGTCTCCCGTCACGATGGTCCAGCTTGGCGCTGCGGTTTCGTACACTCTGCCCACATTGGACAGATAGACGGCACCGGCGGGCCCTCCGCGCACGATCGTCTGACGAATTTGGTCGGGTGTCGTGAGTTGATTGTCGGTGAGCGTAAGAAGCAGCTTATGTCGGTCCTGGACGCGCCCTACGGCCTGCAGCACATTCGCCGCCGTCAAAGCCTTGGACACGTCGTCCATGGTAAGGCCGTAACTCGCCAGCCGCGCCGGATCGATATCCACCCGGATTTCTCGTGCGGCTCCGCCAAGAATCTCTACGCGCTGGACACCCTTGATCGAGGAAACCAGCGGCAGAAGTTCGTATTGCGCGATCTCCCGGATCTTCACGAGGTCAAGTTTGTCGCTAGTAAGGCTGTAGGCGGCGACCGGAAAGACATTTGTATTCATGCGCCGGATATCGAACGTCGCCCCGGCCGGAAGCGACGGCAACACGCGCGCAATCTCGGCCTGGACCTGAAGGGTGGCGACAGCCATGTCGATGCCCCAATCGAAGTTGAGCGACAGTTCGGCGGTGCCCCGGCTTGTGGTCGAGCGCACTTCCAGAAGGCCGGGCACGGCCTTGACCGCCTGCTCAACCGGGCGTGTCACCTGGGTGACCATCTGCGCCGCCGGCTGATCGCCAGCATCGATCGTGATCGCTATGCGGGGAAAATTCACTTCCGGAAAGAGCGCAACCGGCAAACCAAACGCACTGAACGCGCCGCCAATCGCGACGACCGCCAGAAGAAACAGGATCGATCGGCGGTGCTGCGCAGCCCATTGCGCTAAATTCATGGCTTTGCCTCCTTGACGGGAGCTGCTGCCTGGGCCGCGGGCGCGGCCTCCGCCGATGGCTGGCCTTCCACCTGCACCGGCGTGTCATCGTCCAATTCGGAATTGCCCGAGATGACGACTTGCGTGCCGAGGGCGGGGTCGAGCCCATCGATAATCGCCATGTCGTCGGTTTCGACCAGGACCTTGATGTCCTGTCTCTTGGCTTCGCCTTCCGAAACCGTGAAGACATAGGAGCCCTTGGCGTCTTCGAGCAGTGCCATACGCGGAATCACGATGCCCTGTACCGAAGGAAGGTCGATGTGCGCGAGCAATGTCGTCCCCAACGCCAGATGGGCGCTGTTGGCCGCCGGAACGTTGGCGATGGCCTTCACCAGATGGGTCATCGGATCGATGCTTGCGCCGATCGACGTGAGTTTGCCGGCGATCTCGCTCCCATCGCCAAATGAGACGGTGAGCCGCACCGCTGCTCCCGGCGCCAGTTTCGATGCGTCTTGGGGATCGAGATTCAGCTCAATCACCACGTCGGAGCGTTTCGCCACGGTGGCGATCGTGGTGTTCGCTTGCACCTTGTCGCCTGGCGTCGCCATGAGCCCCGTGATCACACCGTCGAAGGGAGCGCGCAGCGTTACCTCCGTTTCACCCGCGCCGATCATGCGTTGCTGGTCCAATTGGACCTGTGCGTCGGCCAAGATTTTATGCGCCGTGGCAAGTTGATCGTTGGTTGCAAGCTTGTTGGCAAACAAGCGCTCGACCCGCGTGAGATCCTGCATCGCAAAATCGACCGCCTGTTTTGCCTGCAAGAACGCAGCGACGTTCGCGGGCGCGGTCGTGACGGTGACGATAGGTTGGCCCGCCCGCACCGCATCGCCGTCGCGCACATTAACGCTCTTGAAGACGCCGTCCCGCATCAGGGCGATGACGAATGCGTTCTGTGGCGATGACGCCACCGTGCCATAGGCGAGAGCCACTGGCGCAAGCGATCCGGAGGTTGGGGTCGCCAACGTTACTGTCGCCGTACCTTGTATTTCTTCCTCTTCGGCTTCACCGGCCGGTCTTTCGTTGATCCCGAACAATCCCGGGAACACCACGATGGTGATCACGGCGGCGGTCACCAGCAGCGCGCCCACCAGCAAAATCCACCTGAGAAGTGGATGCTTCATGGCATCAGTTCCTTCGTTTCAATAACGGGCTCGATTTGCGTGCCAAGTACGCTGCTGAGCGCAATTGCATCGTTCCAGAGGGACTGTCTGAGATCGGAAAGTTCGGACTGACGATTAAGAAGCGAACTCTGCAACGTAACGTAGGTCAAGGCCGGCAAATCGCCGGCAAGATAGGCGCGTTCGCCATTTTCCGATGCCATCTGAAGTTCCGGCAGTCGGGCATCTATGTCCCGTATCGCCTCGACCAATTGTTGCATCTCGGTCCATAAGCGCCACGCATCGCCTGTCGCCTGGTTCAGCCGCGCCTGATACTCCGCGAGGAGCTGCGCGCGTGTAGCACTCTGGACCGCGATGTCGCCTTGATTGCGATCGAACAACGGCAGATTGAGCGTCGCACCCAGGCTTAGCGTATGAACATTCGTCGTATCGTTCGCAGTCCCAAGACCGAACGAGAGACTGGGAAACTGCGCCAACACCGATCGGCGAAAGGTCTCTTCCTGGCTCTGGTAGCCGAATTGAAGGGCACGCAGATCGGGCCGCGTTTGCGCGACCTTGGCGAGCGCGGCATCGATCTCGGCGCTGGTTGGAATCGGGGGCGGTGTCAGGGGTTGGAGCGGCACATCAACCTTGGGGGCCACTCCGAGCAGCGCCCGTATGTTATAATCTGTTTGCGATTGGATACGCTCTGCGGTGCGCAGCTGACTGCGGGCGTCCAGAAGTGCGGCAAGATCGATGCCCGCCTGGTCAAAGGTGACATCTCCGGCTTGCAGAGCGCGTCCCGACCGCTCCGCCTGCGTCGCGTATCGTCCTTCGAGTGCGGCAAAGAGTTCGCGCTTCTCAGCCGCGTTGATACGCTGGACATAAAGCGTGCGCGCTTGCGCCACCGTCTGCCATTCCTGCCAGAGCAGACTAAGGCGCGCTTCGTCGCGCGCCGCATTTGCTGCCGCAAGCCTAGCGGGTTGGACGACAAGCGCCTGGATATCGTATTCGATACCGAGGCCGTATCCCGTGACGACGCTCCCTCCGCCAATCGGTGGATCGAGATTGGCGGTGAGCACGGGATTGGGCAAGATGCCGGCGGCGAAGGCTTGTGCTTCAGCGACCCCGGCCTTGAGACGCGCGGCCTTCAAATCCGGATTGTTGAGAACCGCGACGGTCGCCACCGCGTTGATGTCCAGCGGTTGCGCCGCCTGCGCGGGAATCCGCTCCGACAAATTGACCGTTTCCGGCAGCGGGACGGGGGCATAGGTCGAATAGGTGGCGCAGCCGGTAAGCGCAAAGACCGCCCCAAGGACGGCAGCGAGATTTCCGGCGGCACGACTAAGATGACGCCGAAGCATCGCAGGCAAATTCCCATATTTCCGCATGAAGACAACTGTTTCTAACGGTATCAGAACGGATGTTATGGCGACGTTGGGAGAAGGTTGGGAATTTGTAACCTAGCTCGCGAGACATTGTGACTCGCATTCGGAATAGCATTACGATTGCGGGAGACCGACTGGAGGACGCGGTGAGAATCCTGGTGGTGGAAGACGATGCGGAGACCGCAAGTTACCTGGTCGCCGGACTTGAGGAGGAGGCGTTTACGGTAAGGCGGGCGGCAAATGGCCGTGACGGCTTGCTTATCGCGATGACCGAAGCGTTCGATCTTCTGATCGTCGACCGAATGCTTCCGCAACTCGATGGTTTGACCCTCGTCAAGACGCTGCGTACTGCCAGTATTCAGACGGCGGTGATTTTTCTGACGACTATGACCGGCATCGACGATCGCGTAACGGGGCTGAATGCTGGCGGCGACGATTATCTGGTGAAGCCATTTGCCTTCTCCGAACTGGTCGCGCGCGTGCGCGCGCTTAGCCGGCGTCCTCGCGGCACGGCAGTGGAAACGCGTTTGGCGGTGGCCGATCTCGAGCTCGACCTTTTGAAGCGCGTGGTCAAACGCAATGGCAACGAAATTCAGCTCCAGCCACGTGAATTCCGTCTGCTGGAATATCTCATGCGTCACGCCGGGCAGGTGATTACGCGAACCATGCTTCTGGACAATGTTTGGAACTATCATTTCGATCCGCGCACAAACGTGGTGGAATCGCATTTGAGCCGCTTGCGGACCAAGATCGACAAGGGATTTTCGCCGGAACTGATCCACACGGTTCGCGGCGCCGGATACGTTCTTCGTGCGCCGGAATAGACTTCTTCACGCATCCAGTTTCCGGCTGGGACTGCTTTATGCCGGCCTTCTTACAGCCTCCGTACTTGTCCTTTTCGGCGTCACCTATTGGTTCGCGACCGACTACGCTGCACGCGATGAGACCGATGAGATCGGCGTGGAGTTCGCATCAATTCAAGACGAGGTACGATCCTCAGGCGAAGCCCGTCTACCCACGATCATCGACAATCATGTGCGTTTGCGCAAAGACGTTCGCGCCGTCTATCTGCTCCAAGACCCCTCGGGGCATAAGATCGCCGGCAACATCGAGGCCATGACACCGTTTCTTGGCCCCAAGATCCTGGATCGTATTTTTGATGGAGAGAAACGCCAGGTACGAGCCTATGGCTACAACCTCAGCAATGGCGACTATCTGCTCGTAGGCCAGGATACGGCCACGCTTCGACAGATGAAGGCGCTGATTTTTCGCTCATTCGGTATTGGTTTCATCGTCACCGTTCTGTTGGCGATTCTCGGCAGCGTGATCGTCAGCAGCACAGTGCTCAAGCGCGTCGAGACGGTCGGCCGCACAGCGCGCGCGATTATCGGCGGTGATTTTTCGCAGCGTGTGCCTGTTCGCGGAACGGACGACGAATTCGACGAACTGGCCGCGAGCATGAATGCGATGCTCGATCGCATCGAGGACCTGATGCGCAGCATGCGTCAGGTATCCAACGATATCGCCCACGATCTGCGGACGCCGTTGACCCGGTTGCGCCAAAGGCTCGAGCACGCAAGACGGCGCACGCATACAGTGGAGGAATTGCAGGAAGCCTTGGGACATTCAATCGCCCAGGTGGATTCGATCCTGGAGACTTTTGGCGCTCTGTTGCGCATTGCGCAAATAGAGGCCGACACCCGGTCAGCAAGGGAAGTTTCGGTCGATGTCTCGAAGCTGCTCTCGGGAATCGTCGACGATTTCGCACCGGCGGCCGAGGATCACGGTCAACAGCTGGTCGCGGAAATCGAGTCGCGGTTGAGCGCGAAAGCCGATCCGGAATTGCTTACGCAGATGGTGGTCAACCTAGTCGAGAACGCCATTCGGTATTCGCCCGTAGGTGCCCGGATTGCGGTACAGGCGCGCGCTTCGGCAGGATATTTGGAACTGGCCGTCAGCGATACGGGCCCGGGCATTCCGATGCAGGAGCGCGAGAATGTGCTGCGGCCATTTTACCGCCTGGAGGCGAGCCGGACCACCGAAGGCAGCGGCCTTGGATTGAGTCTCGTTGCCGCGATCGCCAAACGTCATCAGGCAAAACTGAGCCTGAACGACAACGATCCGGGCCTTCGGGTCGTGGTCCTGTTCCCGGTTGCGGCCTGACGCCGGCGAATCCTTCAGCCGCCCGGGCTCGTCTTGCGTCGACGATTTGGCCGATAGCGAGGCCTTCGCGTGAGCAAGACTGCGTGACGTCAGGAAATAATATTGATCGGTGCGGAGAAGTTTGTTGGCGGTGAGCGGCGCATCGTTTTGGGGGATGGCAAGTATGCTACGGCTGTTGAAGATTATCCCGGCGTCTGACTCAAACGCGCGTGAAGTTGAAGACCGGTGAATGCCAAATGTTGCGTCCTTAACGCCGACCGGTTGATTGGCTCTAACACATGTTACGACAATCGCATTGCAAGTGATATTCAGTGTGTCAGCCATTCCGTCCCGCGCTCGATAGTCTATCGTCCAGGCTTGTCATCGGTGCGCCCGCGTCATGCACAATCAAAAGATGGCGCTTCAATGTCGTCCGGAACACCGAGGCTCGTTAAGGGGAAGAGGAGGTCGTGAGAGCGCTGCGAGCAACCAGTATGGCGGATGCACCCGCTGCCTGCGTGTAGTAGCTCACAAAGCGCTTGGGCTCCGGCGCATCGTAATTGCGCAGATTCTGCGCCCAGCGATAGCCGATCGACTGGTACAGGAGTTCCGCCGTCACATTATAGGGCGCGCCCGCATTCCCATTGGGAAGTGCTGCGCTGTAGGTCAGCGAATCCGAACCGCCGGTGAAATCGCTGTCCTCGCGCGCGGGGCCCACGACCATCACGCGTGGCTCGGCGTTCGTCTTGTCGAAGCCGCGCGGCAGAAGGCGATTGTCCTTCAGATAATGCGTCCCATAGAGCAGGCCCGTCGTCACCCGGTTTGCAAAATCGCCCATGATCGATTCATAGATCTGCACCTGATCCGTACTCGTGATGCGCGTGTAATGCGGTTCGAATTTCGTTGCGTCCTCGTCATTGTCGTTGCCCGCGATCGAGCCATCGGGACGGGAAGCGCCTGATTCGAACACCAGCGCACCCCGGCTATCGCGCACCACGACATGCAGCCAAGCGCGCCGTGCCGGATAGGCGGTCGGGAATTTGTGGCCGGCCTTGTTTGTGACCATGACACCGAATTCCAACCGCCCCGCGGTGACTGTGGCATTCTTGATCGTGAGGGAAGCCGTCTCGGTCCCCAGTTGATTCTCGGTGCGCTTGGCCGATGCTTCCAGCTCGTCGGCCGTCGCGATGACGCCGAGTTCCTTGCGATGATCTTTCAGTATCCGCAGCAGGAACGCATTGCCGCCGACGAAGACATGCCGCGACACTTCCTGATGCGTCTGGCTGTGCACCGAGGTGATCGGCGCATCGCCCGCGACGCGTGGCATGTGGCAGGATTGGCAGGAATTGGTCTGCGCGTAATCGCTGTGCTGCCATTCCTGATAGGGCACCTGTTCGGGCAAGGTGCCGGCGGGATTGCCTTTGTCGTCCAGCGCACGCGTCAACAGGGTGTGACAGGTCGCACATAATTCGGATTGCTTGATGTGCTCGGTCTTGGTGGGCGTGAAGCCGGTCACCGAATGCATGATTCGCGTGCGGCCTTTGTCGACATCGAAGGGACCGAAAATCTCACGCTCTTCGGGCTTTTTTGTGAGATCGATCACGAAGCCACCGTCGAGGCTCGATTCCTGCCCGAAATTGTCGGGGCGTACCTGATGACACAATGTGCAGGAGACGCCGTCCGCCGCGAGCGTCGCTTTCGGCTCCGCCGCGTCTTCGAGCTTCGCTTCGGGTTCGACATTTGCCATCCCTGACCGGATGGCTTCGAGATAGCGGAAGACTTCGCCGCTTTGGTTCTCGGCACGCGCCTGAAAGCGCTGCATCGGCATGTGGCAGGTGGAGCAGGTGTCTTCGATGATCGCCTTGGCCTGCGGATGATCCATGGTCTCGCGGCGGATGCCGGCCTGCCAATACGGGTCGCGCGCGGAATTCGCCATGATGGACGCGCGCCACTGATAGCCGATCGAGATGTCCTCGCCATTCGGCGCGAAGACTTTGCTGTGGCAGGCGATGCAGTGAAGCGAAGTCGTGAACAGCATGTGATCCACCGGCGGATGCGCCGATGCGCCGCGCTCCGCGGCCCGGCCATAGCCAATCGCCAAACCTGTCAGCGTTGTAACAATTCCCAAAGTACCGGACAGGACGACAAGGCTCCTTCTCTTGCGTATCAGTCGCAACTTTAAGCTCAACGCCTTGTTCCTGCGGATCATTCGCATGTAATCCTGTCTATCTGTTCTTGCGGATCACTTGCACTATGCTTGCAAGTCTAGAGAAAATCATAATAGCAACGTCTGTATTGCTTCAAGTCAAAAGCATTTCGTACTCCTGTTACCTTGGGAGCCGCACGAGCGTTTCGCTGCCGCGCGGCATGCACATCACCGAGGGGAGATGACGGCAATTTTCATTCTTCGACCTGCGGCCGGGTTCATCGCCGCCAGCTCCGCGTTTTTATTGCTCGCAATCGTAGCGGCCGCATCGCAGCCGGCGCCGCCGGATGGGCATGCGATCTTCCTGGCGAATTGCGCGACCTGCCACGGCGTGGATGGCCGCGGCATGCGCACGCCGGCCGAAGTGGGCTTCGACCTTCCCATGCCCAATTTCAGCGATTGCAGTTTCGCTACGCGCGAGGCCGACGCCGACTGGTCCTCCACCATTCACAGAGGCGGCCGGCAACGCGCGCTCGCCCGCATCATGCCGGCGTTTGAAGATGCGCTCTCCGACGACGAGATCGATGCTGTGATCGGTTATCTCAGAACTTTCTGCACCGATCCGCGTTGGGTGCGCGGCGAATTCAATTTCCCGCTCGGCCTCTTCACCGAAAAGGCGTTTCTGGAAGACGAGCTGGTCTGGACGACCGCCATCGATGCGAAATCGCCCAACAACATCCAATCGCAATTCATTCTGGAGAAGCGCATCGGCGCTACCGGCCAACTCGAATTCACGCTGCCCTTCGCCCGCATGGACGGCGGCCCCGGTGTCGGACGAAATTTCGGCGTGGGCGATTTCGGCGTGGCGTGGAAGCAGAACGTAGTCGCGGATGTCGATTCCGGTACGATCTTCAGCGTGCTGGGCGAGATGGTGCTGCCGACGGGAAGCGAAAAAAAGCAGCTAGGCACCGGTTCGTTGTCATTCGAAACCCATGCCTTGTTCGCGCAAATGCTGCCCGACGATTTTGTCTATCAAGGCCAGATCTTCGCCGCCTTCCCCCTGCGCAAAAATCTTGTCCAGGAAGTGGGCGTGAATATGGGGATCGGCAGGACTTTCGCTGAAGAAGATGGCTATGGCCGCGCCTGGACACCGGCTCTCGAACTCGTGGGCCGCCAGGAAATGGCGAGCGGTGCCAAGACCGACTGGGATATCGTCCCACAAATGCAGGTGAGCCTTTCGACGCTTCAGCATATTCTGGTCAGCGCGGGTTATCGCATTCCCGTGACCAATAGCTCGCAGCGCAGCGGCCAATTTGTGTTCTATTTCATCTGGGATTGGTATGACGGTGGCCTGCTCGACCATTGGTAGTACGCCTTGCCTGTCTTGAATGGGAGATTTCCGTGGCAGATGTGACGACCGCGCCGGGCTATGGCTTCTGGCACAAAAGTTTCCATTGGATCATTTTCGCACTCCTCGCAGCACAATATGTCGTCGGCTCGGTGATGCCTCATATCGGGCGCAATACCCAGGACGAGGGATGGGTGCATTGGCACTTTGTCATCGGCGCGGCGATTCTGTTTTTCATTGTGTTGCGGCTGATCTGGCGCGTCCTCCACCCAGTCCCGCTCATGGCCATGCCGGGCTGGCAGACATGGCTCGCGAGCTTCACCCACACCGGCCTCTACGTGCTGATCTTGGTGATGTGTGTGCTGGGCTGGGCCGCGAACGGCGACCGGGGATGGACGGTCTATCTTTTCGGGATTGTTCCGCTCCCCGCACTGGCCGCCAAGGGAACGCCGTGGGCGCATACGGCCGGCGACATCCACAATGTTCTCGTTTATGTGCTGCTCGCCTTCATCATTCTGCACATCGCCGGGGCGCTCTATCACACATTCGTCATGCGCGACCGCACTCTGCAGCGGATGCTGCCCGGCGTATGATCGTCTATTTTCCTCGAGAATTCAGAAACCGCAAATACGTCCTCATTCAAGCCGATGCCCAAAGATGTTGGGCAGCATAGGCGCGCCAAGGTCTCCAGACATTGGCGCGATCGAGAAGTTCGTGTGAGGAATGGCCGTGTCCTTCCCGATTGGCCATTGCCCGCATGAGCCCGATGTCAGCGGCGGGAAAGGCGTCCGGCTCACGCAATTGACGCAAAGCGATGTACTGTGCGGTCCATTCCCCTATTCCACGAATCGACCGCAGCCGCCGCACCGCCTCGTCGAGGCCACAAGTGGCGTCGAACAGATGCGGGTCGGACATAGAGGCCGCTGCAACGGCGCAGAGCGTGGCCGCCCGGCTGCGTGGCATGCCGAGGGATGTGAGGTCTGCTGCCGCTAAAGCCTCGGGCCGCGGAAATATGTGAGTCAGATCGCCATCCGGCTCCGTCAAGCGATCCCCATACATGGCGGCCAAACGCCCGCCTAGGCGCGCAGCCGCGGAAACTGTGATCTGTTGTCCGAGCACCGCGCGGATTGCCAGCTCGAAGCCATCCCAAGCGCCCGGCACGCGCAATCCAGGCCGTGCCTTCACCAGGGAGGCGAGTACGGGATCTTTCGCAAGGTGGGCGGCGATCGGGACCGGATCGGCCGATAAGTCGAACACCCGCCGCAAGCGCGCGATAATGGCCGGCAATGCTGACAGTCTGGGAAATCTCACCGTCGCGCGAAGCGCGTTCTGGCTGGTGGGCTGGACCACGACCGTTCCTTGCACGCCATCCAATTGTACCGATCGTGCGTAACGGTTGGCAGTGACGGACTCGACTCCGGGGATGGCTCGCCGGCTGAGGAATTCCAGCATGGCGGGCCAGTCGTAAGGCGGGTGATAGCGCAACAGAAGGTCGATCTCGCCAAGGGGGCCGGCGGGAACGTCCGGGCCGATTGCGCGGCGCAAGTCGCGGGGCGGGCGGCCGAAAAGGGACAGGAATGTTTCATTGAACCGGCGGATACTGGCGAATCCCGAGGCGAACGCGACCTCGGCCATTGGCAGGTGCGTCTCATGGATGAGTTGCTTGGCAAGCAGCACGCGGCGGGTCTGGGCCACGGCGATTGGCGATGCGCCAAGATGCTGGCGGAAGAGACGCCGGAGCTGCCGCTCGCCGACGCCAAGGCGGTCGGCTAAAACGTCGAGGCGAGCATCGTCCAAGGCACCCAACTCGATCAACGCCAGCGCGCGCGACACGGTATTGGATGTCCCGCGCCAGGCGCCCAGATCGGGCGCCGTTTCCGGGCGGCAGCGCAAACACGGACGGAAGCCAGCCTCCTGTGCCGCCGCTGCCGTTGGATAAAACGTTACGTTCTTGGACTGCGGTGTCTTTGCCGGACAGATCGGCCGGCAGTAGATTCCGGTTGTTTTGACGCCGGTGAAGAATCGGCCGTCGAAACGGGAGTCGCGTAGGCAAACCGCGCGGTAGCAGGCATCATGATCGAGGTCCATACGGGACATATAGGCGGTGTCGCGGCAATTTCTAGCGGTTTTCGGACATCGTCATGGAAATGATGACCATGTCCGAAAACCGCCAGCGGATGGCTTCGCGCTGTCCATATCTGTCATGACCAACGCGGAGTGATCGCCATGCCTGTTCAGATTTTTTCTCTTGAACGTCTCAACACACCTACCGGCCCGATTCTGCTCGCCACCGATGACCAACATCGCCTGCGGGCGCTGGACTGGGAAGACCATGAGCCGCGCATGCAGAGGCTGTTGCGGCGGCACTATGGTGCGGACGCGATCGAGCTGCGCACCGCGTTGCATCCTTCGGCGGCTGGGCGATCCCTTGAAGCTTATTTCGAGGGCGATATGGATGCTCTGACCGCCCAACAAACCGCGACCAATGGCACGGACTTCCAGCGCGCGGTTTGGGATGCATTGCGCCACATTCCTGCCGGACAAACCATCAGCTATCGCGTCTTGGCGGCCCGGATAGGCCGGCCGGCAGCGATTCGCGCCGTAGGATTGGCGAATGGCGCCAATCCCGTAGCCATCATAGTCCCCTGTCATCGGGTTATCGGCGCAAACGGCTCTTTGACCGGTTATGGCGGCGGCTTGGATCGCAAGCGATGGCTGTTGACGCATGAGAATGCAAGCACGCCCAGTGGCACCAGCGTACGAGGCGATCCGGCGGTGGCCAGTGCGGCTCGATGAATGGCGGGAGCGGAAGACGAAATCCGTTTAATGCTTGCGTTCGTTCGCACAGGGACTCACGATTTGATCGTGGTTCCAGACCTGCAATGGTCCAGGTTCCGGATGCTGTGAACCTGTTCGTCGAACGGACCGTTTGGCGCGAGCATCGTGCTCAAGAGCCCATCGGCGGGCATGGGTTTGGCGAAAAAATACCCCTGTGCGATATCGCATTCCCTGTCACGCAGGGCTCGCGCCTCTTCGACATCTTCTATGCCTTCAGCACAGACATCGGCGCCGAAACGATGCGCAAGGTCAATGACCGTCTGACAGACCACAGCTTTCATTGCGTCCTGGCCGCAATTTGAGACGAACGCCCGATCCAGTTTGACCTCGGCGAAAGGCAGGTCGAGCAGCCGGGACAGGGTAGAATAGGCCGATCCGAAATCGTCGATGGAAAGCCAGACGTCATAGAGCTTCAATTGATTCGCGATTTCTCTGAACAATTCCGTATCCTGAACGACCTCATTCTCGGTGACCTCGACAAGAAGGCCGCGGAATGACGGATCCTTCGGCAAGGAGGCGCGGACGAGATTGACGAAGCCCGGCGCGCTGATGACGGAGACCGGGATATTCACCGCCAATTTGAGCGGATTGCCGCCCGCAGCGAAACGCGCCCAATCCGACATCGCGCGCCGGATCACAAACGAAGACAGCGGCAGATAAAGCGGATCGTTCGGCGGCGGCAGGAAGCCCGCCGGTGCGACGATGCCATATTCCGGGTGCCGCGCGCGTATCAATGCTTCCGCGCCGCATATGGTCAGCGACTTCAGATCGACTTTCGGCTGATACCACAGCTCCAACCAGTCTTTGTGGAGCGCCTCCGCGAGATCGATGGAAACGGTGGAACCCTTGGATGGCCCGCCAGGCGCGATCTCCCGCATTTCGACGTTCGCCTGAAGTCTTTGTTTCAGGTCGCCGGCGCGAAATGGCTTGCCAAGCGGTGGCAGCATCGACAGCCCACGGCTTCTGCCGATGTTCTGGATGTCACGCAGGATATCTCCATCCCGTCCGCTGATGAGAAGAATTTTGCCCCGATACCCGAGACGCTCCAGATGCTGCATCACTTCGACAGCATCGGACTGACCGAGGGCGAGGTCGAGAATCAGAACTTCGGACGGTTCGACCGCCAGTTGCTCCACCAGCGAAGGCATGGTGGAGAATTGTACCGCATGGAAGCCGTTGCGCCTGAGCACTTCGCACACGAACGCACGGATTTCCGCCTCGTCGTCGAGAACGTAAGCGCGCGGCATGGTCTGGTCCGGCGACTCCACTATGACTCCTAGGTGTTCGACCCTCATGGAGAAATTAGGTTCAATGTTTGGATTTTTGATTAAGGCAAGTTCTCGCCACGGGCGGTCGAAAAAAGGCATGATCAACGCCATGCCCCCCGTTATTCCGTTCCGCAAGATGCGTGTGCTGAGTCCGCGGTGCACTTCCTGCGGATAGCGTTGGCCCATCATTTTCGCGAATGTTTGGCAGTCACGATCGATTTGGCCGCACGGCCGGGATGCAAGCCGTTCACGGCGACGCCGGCGGGCCTTCCAGGATTCTGACACCCATTCGGGAAAGACGCGGTCACCGCTTTAATGAATCGTTAACTACGCACCAAGGAGAATCCGAATCGTAACCTGAAGTGTTACGCCGCAGCCAAGGGGGACTCGGCCGCCGGCGTCTTGGGGTGAGCAATCTCGCTCAGCGAAGGACGCAGCATATGATCCCGGCAAGTTCCGGCAAAGATTCGACGTTGCGCCCCCCGTTGAGCTGCCTGGCGGCGACCAGAGGCAAACGCTTCGAGGGACGTGGGATGATCCTCGCTACCACGATATTGACCGCCGTATCGACCTTCGGCAATGCGGCGCGCGCGGTGGAAGACGTTGATCCCTTTACGCTTTCTCCGGAAGAGCTTTTCGATGCCACTGTCACTTCGGTGTCCAAGATGCCGGAGAATCTGAGTGACGCGCCTGCTGCGGTCTTTGTCATCACACATGACGAAATCCTGCGTTCGGGTGCCGCAAATCTTCCGGACATCTTGCGGCTGGCGCCGAATCTTCAGGTGGCGGCGTCCAATTCCGATTTTTATGCAGTGACAGCGCGGGGTTTCAACGGGGTCGCCGCCAACAAGCTGCTGGTGCTCATCGATGGGCGCACCGTCTACACACCGCTTTATTCCGGAGTGTTCTGGGATGTGCAGGGGGTGCTGCCTGAGGACATTGACCGGATCGAAGTGATCAGCGGTCCCGGCGCCACGCTCTGGGGTCCCAACGCGGTCAATGGCGTGATCAACATCATCACACGCAGTTCCCGTGATACTCAGGGCGCGGTGGCGACGGTCGAGGGCGGTAGTTTTGAGAATACCGCGCGACTGCGCTATGGCGGCAAGCTCGGCGAAAACGCCACGTGGCGCATCTACGGCATGGG
>DASYEG010000087.1:0-11625 GCA_036499145.1 Micropepsaceae bacterium
GGGCAGCTCGATCGTGACGGTGGTGCCCACCGTTTCCTGGCTCTCGATGCGCATCGCGCCCGCGTGCTTTTCTGCAAGCGCGCGCACCAGAGCAAGGCCGAGCCCGGTGCCCGCGTGCAGGATGCCGGCCTGGTTGCGCACCTGCACAAAGGGTTTTCCCAGGCGATGCAAATCGTCCGCGGCTATGCCCACGCCATTGTCTTCGACCGAAATAATCGCGCGCGAATCGATATTGGCGGCGCGCACACAAATGCGTCCGCCCGGCAGCGTGAACTTCACCGCATTGGAAAGCAGATTCAGCACCATCTGGCTGACCGCCCGCCGGTCCGCCAACAGAGGAAGCGGGGTGCCGGAAAGCTCACTCACCAATTCGATCCTTGCAGCGCCGGCGCGCTCACCCATCAGATCGAGGCAATCGCCGATCACGTCCCGCAGATCGAATTTCTCGAGATGGAGGTCCAGTTTTCCGGCTTCGATCTTGGACATGTCCAGCACGTCATTGATCAGTCCGAGCAGATGCATGCCGGCGCCGTGGATCAATCGGGAATATTCATGATAGCGGCTATGTCCCAGCGCCCCGAACATCTGTTCGCGCATCACCTCGGAAAACCCGATGATGGCATTGAGCGGCGTTCTGAGTTCGTGGCTCATATTGGCCAGGAATTCGGATTTGGCCTTGTTCGCCTTCGTCGCCCGCTCCTGGGCCGTCATCGATTGGATATTGGCGTCCTGCAGCCTCCCGATGAGATCTTCGCGTTCCTGCTCCAGACGCTTGGTCTGACGGAATCTGAGATTCATGCCGGCGACCTGGTTCACCACCAGGACGATGTAGATCGCTCCTATCGGAAGCAGAGTAAGCCGGCCCGACAACATGTTCCAGGACAGGATGGTGACGAGGCTGGCCGCGACGACGAGCATGGACCCGGCCGCCGCCGCTGTGTGCATCGCGAACATCGTGCTCAACGATCCCATCGTGCAGCCCAGGATGAGAACGACGAACATGCGGTTGGCGGTGATCTCGGAATGGTACATCGAGAACACCATGGCGCACCACACGATCGAAAGGATGAGCGCCATGGCGGCGATTCTGTACGCGCGCCGTTTCGTGTCCGCGACGATATCCCCGCAAGACGCAATCCTGCGAGTGAGCAGGAATTCGTTCAGCACGCAGTTCACGATGAGCGCGGCAAAGCAGGCGGCGATCGGCGCGACGGCAATGCCATACGCGCGGACCGTCACCATGACCGCCAGACCGGCCAGCGGAAGCGCCCAATCCAAATGTCTGAGGCTCGCCTGCACGAAATCGAGTTGGCTCTCGATGATGCCGGCTTCGGCCGCCGTCACGGGACTGAGCGAGCGATGAACCGCCGAGGGGAGTCCGTGTGCCGCATTCACAAAGCGCGATAGCGTTCGCGAAACGCTCGGCATGAATATGCTGCGTGCCTTCGCCATGACGGTTCTATTACGTTCGCAGCATGTCGAGAACTTTCATTGCGTCATGATCGCGCGCCAGCAGTTAAGCTTCGCTTAAGCTACACGCGCGGCTGCGAGAATTGGCCAAGGCCGCATGGGCCTCAGCTCACAGGATCAGGGAATTGGGGTCCAGATGCGCAAACGGATTTTCGAACAGACCGGCTTGGGCCCGGGCAAGCGCCTCCACATGAGCGACGGTTTCACGCCAATCGGAAAATCCGCCGTGGTGCTCGCCGGTGCGCGGCAAAACGGGACCTTCGATGGCGATTGCCGCGATCGGCTCTTGCGTGGAGCGGATGGGAAACGCGACCGCGCGGGCACCCGTGAAATCCGCATCGCCTGACGCGAAACCACGCTTCTTGACGGCATGAAGCTCCCGCGCCTGCTCTCGAAACGGAACGCCGTGTCCGGCAAGCCAGTCCCCATAGCGCGCGATGTGCGCCTCGGAAAGAAACGCCAGCATCGCTTTGCCGGCATAATAATCCCCCAGAGGCTGCGTTTCCCCGAGATTCGCCGCGCTCGTCACTTCGGCGGTGCCGAGGGCCGACGCGATGCGGACGCCGTACCAGCCAAGCCGGACATGGAGCGACACGGTTTCGCCGCTCGCCGAAGCCAACTGGCGCAGATAGGGCAACACCGGCTCGCGCATGCGAAAACCGGCGATGACGCTTCGGCGCAAGCGCTCCACGGCGTTTGCTGGCACGTAGCGCGCCGATGCCTGGTACCGCGCGATGAAATCGGCGCGCACGAGGGCGTCCAGGCTGCGAAACACGGTCCCAGGCGCGAGCGATGCCTCGCGCGCGATCTCGCTGACGCCGAGCGGCCGGCCGGCGCGAGCAATCCAATCCAATATACGAAGCGCGCGGGCCGCCGAGCTGCTCATATCTCGGCCAAAAAAATTGGTGCCGGGAAAAGACGGGCTTCGCGTTCCAGCGGCTCCAGAATCGCGCGCATCCGTGGCAGCCGGGCTTCGATCTCTGCGAGATCGAAACGCTCGCGCGGTCCCCCGACGGTGAGGATCGCGTGCGGATGTCCCGAAGCGTCGCACACCGGAAAAATCGCATAGGCCGCGCTGGAGGCATGAGGATTGCGCCATAGCAGGAAAGGCACGGCACGGATCGCGGCGATGTCCTGCCAGATACCGCGTTCGCTTTCGCTCGGCGGATCGGGAAAACGGCTGGCGCGCGCCAGCGGCGCCGCGGCGGCGAGATAGGCCGCGATGTCCGCATCGCTCAAATGCGCGAGCAGCACGCGCGACATCTTCGTGCAATGCAGGGGAACGGGATGACCGCGCGCGCTGCGCAGAACGCGCGCTCCTTGCGCCTGGATATCGTCGACCGTCACACGATTGCGTCCGACGATGATGGAGAGATAGACGCTTTCTCCGGTCAGGGCGTGCAATTGCTCAAGCGCGGGCCGCGCGAGGGCAACGATGTCCGATTCATGCAAAGCCCCGGCCGGCAACGTCAGCAGTCGCGGCCCAAGCTGATAGCGCGCGCCCGAGACATCCCGGACCAGATACCCCTCGGCCGTCAGCGTGGTGAGCGCGCGATGGACCATGTTCTTGTTCATGCCGAGCGCGCGCGAAAGCTCGGCGACGCCGCGGGGCTGCGAAGAATTGGTGAAGGCCAGAAGCACGCTGAGAACCCGGCCTGTCGCCTGGTTGCGATAGCGAACCGGCCCGGGGACGGATTTCTCAGCGAGGCTCATGGATGTTTGACAGGCAAAGCGCTGTCTCGGTAGGATGAAAAGTAAAATTCTTTTCACATACTATAACGAATGGGGAGGTGGGGCAACATGGATGGGCAGGCCCCGGAAACCGATCGCATCGACTGCGCCGGCGTAAGCGTCGAACTGCTTCAGCGGGGCGAAGGCCAGCCCATTCTGTTCCTGCACCCCGGCCATCCCGCCGGACGCGTGGACCCGGTCGCGCGCATGGTGGAACTGCTGGCGCAAAGGGCGCGCGTGATCGTCCCGACCCATCCCGGGTTCGGGATGGAGGCAGCGCCCCCGCAGCTCACAACGGTCGATGACCTCGCCTATCTCTATCTCGATCTGATGGACGCAATGGATTTGCGCGACACCGTCGTGGTGGGCGCCTCCATCGGCGGCTGGATCGCGGCCGAGATGGCGGTCAAGAATTGCGAACGCATATCCCGTCTGGTGCTGGCCGATACGGTTGGAATCAAAACCGGAGGCCGGGAAAGCCGCGACATCGCCGACATCTATGCCATCACCGACAGAGAGCTTGCCGAACGGGTCTACGCCGATCCGGCACGGATGGCGCGCGATCCCAAATCGCTTGCGCCAGCCGCGCTGAAATTGATGGCGCGCTCGCGCGAATCGACGGGCCGCTACGGCTGGACGCCTTATATGCACGATCCCAAGCTGAAAGGCCGTCTGCATCGCATTCGCGTTCCGGCACTGGTGCTGTGGGGTGACGCGGATCGCGTGGTCACACCCGATTATGGGCGTGCCTTCGCCGCGGCGATTGCAGGGGCGCGCTTCGACTCCATCGCGGGCGCGGGCCATTTCCCGCATCTTGAACAGCCCGACGCGTTCGCGCGAGCCATACTGGATTTCATCGAGGAGATCCGCCGATGAGAGTCTTCCAATTCACCGAGCAGCCCTATCCCGATGTGTGGAACGACCACAATGGCTCGCTGCGCGTCAATCTTCCCAATCGCAAACTGGATCCCAAACGCGCGGCCGATT
The DNA here is from genome assembly GCA_036499145.1 of Micropepsaceae bacterium. GTDB lineage: Bacteria > Pseudomonadota > Alphaproteobacteria > Micropepsales > Micropepsaceae > CAIYRG01. The sequence goes on from DASYEG010000087.1 coordinate 4,189, forward strand.
TGTTCCACCGCTATTACGACGAGTGGCAGCTCGCCGACGAACTCGGGCTCGACATCATGCTGAACGAGCATCATTCGACCGCCACCTGCATGAGTGCGGCCTGTGTCGTGGGTCTGTCGGTGCTCGCGCGCATCACCAAACGGGCGCGGCTCCTGGTGCTGGGCTATCCCATCGCCAACCGGCCCGATCCGCTGCGCGCCGCCGAAGAACTCGCCATGATCGACGTCATCTCGCGCGGACGGCTGGAAATGGGTTTCGTACGCGGCGTGCCGCAGGAAGTCGCGATCGCCAATCTCAATCCCGTGTTCCAGTCGGACCGCTTCTGGGAAGCGCATGATTTCATCATGAAGGCGCTCACCAGCCACGACGAGCCGTTCAACTGGGAGAGCGAGAATTTCAACTACCGTCACGTGAACATCTGGCCGCGTCCCTATCAGCAGCCTCATCCTCCCGTGTGGAGCACGACGGGAAGCACGTATACGGCCAAGAAGCTCGGCGGTTACGGCTATGTCATGGCGACGCTCGGCACCGGCTACGATACGCGCAGGCTCTATGACGCCTATCGGCAAGGCTACGCGGAAAAGCGCGAAGGCGCGCCCGCGCCCGCCGATCGCTTCGCCTATCTGGGCTTGGTCGCGGTCGGTCGCACCGAACAAGACGCGCGCCGCCGCGGCGAGCTGATCGCTTCCTATCCGCGTTCGTCGGCCATCGTGTTCGCGCCGTTCCGCAATCCGCCGGGTTACCTCTCCATCGAGGACAATGTCCGTATCCTGAAAGGCGAGGGGAAACCGCGAAGCTTCACCAAGGACGGCCGCGTCGTGGAAATGTCAAAGGGCAGCGTACAGGACCTGATCGATGCCGGCGTGATGTTCTGCGGCACCCCCGATCAGGTGCATGACCAGATCGTGGATTTCGCCGAACATTGCGGCGGCATGGGAAATCTTTTGATGATGGGCCATGCGGGACCGATGACCCATGAGGACACGGTCGAGAATCTCACGTTGTTCGCCCAGGAGGTCTATCCGCGTCTGAAGACGCTGCACCAACCCGAAACCGCCGCTGCCGACGCGGCTCAATAGACGCGATGCGCAACATCGAAAGCCGATTCGCCGACATCGCGGGCATGCGCACGCATTATCTCGAAGGCGGACGCGGCCCTCATGTGGTGCTGCTGCATTCGGGCGAGTTCGGGGGTTGCGCCGAATTATCCTGGGAATTCACCCTGTCCGCTCTGGCCGAACATTTTCATGTCATCGCACCCGATTGGCTGGGTTTCGGCGAGAGCGCCAAGATCTTCAGCTTCGACGGCATGCGGGCCCTGCGCGTCCGGCACATCGCGCAATTTTTGCAAACACTTAATATCGAAAAGGCCCATTTCATCGGCAATTCCATGGGGGGCGGCATGCTCGCGGGCGTCGCGGCCCAGGATGCGCCCCTCTGGCCGATCGACAGGATGATCCTTGCCAGCGCGGGCGGCTTCGCCCCGGTGAACGAAGCCCGCCGGATCCTCAACTCCTATGACGGCACGCGCGAGCACATGAAACGGATTCTGGAAACGACGCTGGCGCATTCGCCGCTTCGCAGCGATGAAGCCTATCTTGAGAAGCGGCACCGTCTTTCGCTCGTGCCCGGCTCATGGGAATGTACGGCGGCGGCGCGCTTCCGGCGGCCCGGCGTGACAAGCCGCGACAAGGAAGAGATCGATTACCGCAACATCAAACGGCCCACATTGATCGTCGCCGGCGGCAAAGATCCGTTGCGCGAACCCGGCTATGGGCAAGAATTGCAGACCGACATCGCCGGCTCCGAACTGCTGGTGTTTCCAGAGGCGGGGCATTTTCCACATATCGACCTGCCCGAGCGGTTCAATCGGGCGGCCACCGCGTTTCTGTCACGCTGACCTCGCGTCCCTCCGGCAAATGACGTGAGACGTCGGTATGGCCAGCGTACACGCAAGGCCTTCCGGGGCGAATTCGACCGATACGGAGCCATTGAGTGCCGCCGCAACGGTGCGTTCGATCACAATCAGGCCGAAGCCCTTGTGCGCCGGCGTCTCGACGGGCGGACCACCGCGCTCGGTCCAGCTAAGGCGCAAGCAACGCGATTTGGCTTCGGCCGGGTCGAGTGTCCATCGAATGATGACCTTGCCCTCCGGCACCGACAGCGCGCCATATTTGGAGGCGTTGGTCGCCAATTCGTGAAACAAGAGACCGATGTTCTGGACGGCGCCTGCGTCCAGGCTCACGCCCGGACCGCCGGCATCAAGCCGGCCGTCGGCGATTTCATCGAACGGCGCAAGCTGGCGGGCCACGAGTTCGGCGAGGTCGCCTCTTTGCCAGTTCTGCTGGACGAGAAGATCGTGCGATGCGGCCAAACCTTGCAGGCGCTGCGAGAAGCGCCGCCGGAAATCCGTCATGGAGGCGCTTGTCCTCGCGGAATGGTTGGCCATGGCCTGAACCACCGCGAGCAGATTTTTTGAACGATGCGACAATTCCTGGATCAAAAACTCCAGATGCTGGGCCGTGCGCTTGCGTCCGGTGATGTCGCGCACGACTCCGATGAAATATTGAGGCCGCCCCGCCTGGTCACGCTGCAACGAGACGGTCAGGCTGACCCATACGGGTTCGGCGTTCTTGCGGAGATACCGCTTCTCGCGAGTAAAAAAATCGATCGTGCCGGCAAGGATTTCATTCGCCTCCGCCACATCGTTGCGAAAATCCTCGGGGTGGGTGATGTCCCGGAACGTCTTGCCGATCAATTCTTCCTTGCTGTAGCCGACAATGTCGCAAAAACACTGATTGACCATCAGATAGACGCTTTCGAGCGACAAATGCACCATGCCGACCGCGACATTGTCGAAGGTGCCCCGGAAACGCGCTTCGCTGTCCCGCAATTTCTGATCGGCATGTTTCTGTTCGGTGGCATCGAAGATCGAACCGACCATGCGAATGACGCGGCCCGAATCGTCGCGAATGCTCTTGCCGCGTGTCCTGAACCAGCGATAGCTGGTGTCCTTGCAGCGGAGCCTCACCTCCGTGTTGTAGGGCTCGCGCTTTTCGAAATGCAGGTGAAGCGCTTCGCGCACGCGCGTCTCATCGTCGGGATGGATGCGGGAGAAAAACGTATCGTCGATATCGGACAGCTCGTGCTCGGCGAAACCCAGCATCGCTTTCCAGCGCGCCGATAGGTAATTCTCCCGTGTCAGCGGATTCCAGTCCCACAGGCCCTCGTCGGTGGCATCTTCCGCGAGAGCATAACGCTCCTTGGCCAGAGCGAGTTCGTTGGTCTTGCGCTCCAGCGCTTCCTTTGTCTGGATGAGTTCCTGTTCCACGCTCTGGAACGCGGTAAAGGCGCCGGACGCGCTTTTTGCCGCGACGGCATGAACGTCATCCTGCTCGTTTTGGTTTTCTACCATCACGGCCTTCGATCTTTCCCCCGGCCGCCGCGGTGTTCCGCAAACAGGGCCGTGCGAGACACAACCGGAAAAATCCATTCGACGATGGAGCAAGTCCGAGTCTCGTTTACGATGCGGACTTAGGGTTTATAAAAGGTTACCGAACAAACCTCCAAGCCTGTCAAGCCCAGTCTTCTCCGCCCACCATGACGTTCCCGAAACAGAACGGGCGGGCCACCTGGCCCGCCCGTTGTAACGCACTGCGCTGTTAAGACAGCGCACCCCCCATTAGCGGGAAGCGACCTGCTGTTTCAGCTTCGCGATGTCCTCGTCGCTGCGAATGATCATCACGCCCATCTGATTGGTGCGATAGACCGGCATGCTGATCTTGAGACCGTTACGTTCATCGACCGTGAGGTGGCGCATCTCGGTGCCACGAACCGGCAGCTCGAACATCGTCCACTTCTTGGTTGTGGGTTCGTATTTGAAGATCTCGTCGTTGGTCCAGAGATTGCCCCACACATTGTGCTTGGAATCCACGCTGATGTGATAAGGCTGCATCGCCGCATCCGGGAAGGGGATCATCTCGACGCCGTTGGTCTTGGTGTCGATGCGCGCGAGGCTCGAGCCCCAGGAATTTCCGACCCAAAGCACGTCGGCGGCCTTGTCCGTGCCCATGCGGCGCGGGCCTTGCGCCCACGGGTATGGGTTGCCGGTGGAGATGTCCGTCACCTTGCCGTAAGCCGCGACTTCTTGCGGCGTGAGGAAGTCACGGATCTTCTTGTTTTCCGGCAGTTTGATTTCGACGACCTTGCCGGTCGCGAAGTCGGCCTTGCCGATCGTGTCGAAGCCCATTTCCGCCCAATAACCATTGCCCGAACGGTCGCCCGCAGCGCCATAGGTGCCGCCCGTGCCATAGGAGCGCTTGACGTCCGTGGTCTTGAACTCCGTGAACTCCAAGGTTTTGGGATTAAATTTGAGCACGCCTGCCGGCGCGGACGCCCAGACCATGCCCTTGCCATCCACATCCATCGTCACGGCGCCCCCGAGCGGCATCATGGTCTCCGGCGTCGGGTAGACGGTGATCTTGCCCGTCTTCGGCTCCATCTTGCCCAGGCTGCGGCGGCCAGGGTTCACGTCGAACCAGAGATTGCCGTCCGCATCGCGCGTGATCCCGTGCGTCGGAGACGCGAGCGCCGGATTGCTGGCGCGCGGCCATTTATAATACGAGATCTCGCCCGTTTTGGCGTTGACCTTGCCGACCGTGACCAGGCTGTTCATGCTGTTCGAGGTGAACCAGATGTTGCCGTCGAAATCCATCTGGTCGTCATGGATGATGAGAGCGGCCTTCGAAGGCGTCCCCAGCGCCCAGTTTGAGCCGTCATTGTCCGCGGTGCTCGGCGGCAGCGCCGAGGCGCCGGCGCCCTGAACGCGCGGAACATCATACAATGTCCAGACCACGCGCGCCGCCTCGCCCGATGGACGTGCGCGTGTCGGGATATTGGGCGTCGGGCTGTTCGGTCCGCGCACTCGGGCGAGATAGGCCGCGAGCCGCTTCTGGTTCATCTGGATGATCTGGTTCGCTGGACGGTCCTGCGGCAGTCCGCCGCCGATGACCTTCATCAGGTCGATGACCCGGCTCCATCCCTGCTCGTCGAATTTGAACTGCAACGGATAGCTCGGCGTGTGGCAGCCGTTGCAGTTGTTGTGGATGATCTGCTTCATGTGGACGTCTTCGGCGTTGCCCTCGGGCAACGCGTCCCAGACCAGTTCGCCCGGAAGCTGCTTCCACTTGGTTTCGGGATCGGCGATCGTCTTCAGCATCAGATCCTGATGTTTCGTCCCCTCGAGATCGACTGCGACCTTGGTTTGTTCGAAGCCAAGGGTCTGAGCCCAGACCTGATATTTGCCCGCTGCCATCGGCGGGAAATAATAATTTCCCGTCGCGTCCGTATAGACGCTGGTGGTGATGGTCGATCCGTCACGCTTGGCCGAAACCACCACGCCATCGAGCTTCTGGCCCGCCGCCGAGGCGATCGCGCCGGTCAAAAGCTGATCCGCAGCCTGAGCCGATGCCGTCATTCCCAGCCCGGTCACCACCGCGGCCGCACTTGCCAATAGCATGCTATGCAATTTGGTCATGGTGTTTCTCCTGTGAGGATTTCAATCCGCTCCGAGGCCGCCGCCACGGGTCGTGGGAGGCGGTGGTTCCGGCAATGTCCGTACATACGCAATCACATCGTCGATATCGGAATCTTTGAGGGCGTATCGCCAGCCCGGCATCTTCACGAGGCCGGTCTGGATGACCTGCTTCATCAGCTTGTCATCGCCATTGGCCGAGGACTTGCTGAGCCGCGGACCGTATGTCGCCGAGCCCGGGTTCTGCGGCAAATGGCAGATGTTGCAATTCTGGGTGAGAATCTGCCGGCCATGGGCTTGCTGCGGAGTCAAACTCTGGGCCGAAGCGGCCTGTGCGCCCGAAGCCAATAGGAACACGAACAATGCAGCGTGACGCTTCATCAGGCGTTCTCCCATTACTTATTTTTTACAAGTCTAATCCCCGGTGAGGCCTTGGGGAAGGCCTCCATGCAAGAATTCACTCCAATTTATGCCACAAAAGCAAGATTCATGCGGGCGCAGGGCTCTATCCGATCATTTGGCGCTTCCCGGGTTTACGGTCTAGGCTTCGGAAAAATCACGGAGAAATCCGGGCGTTCGGGAGCAGTTACGTTGGCCGTTATTCTCGACACCGATACGGTCATCAATAAAAGCCGGATCGGCCGCTTGCAGATCATGGTCGGCGTGCTGGGCGCGGCCATCCTGTTCGTCGACGGGTTCAACACCCAGGTCATCGGCTATATCGCGCCGCAGATCGCCAGGAACTGGAACATCCCGCGCGACGTGCTGGGCTGGATTCTGGCCGCCGACAAGGTCGGCCTCCTGATCGGTTATCTTTTCGTGGCGCCCTTTTCCGCCTATTTCGGCCACAAGCGCGTCGCCATCGGCTGCATCGTCACGTTCGGGCTTCTCGCCCTGGCGACAACGGTCGCGGACAATGCGGCCGTCTTGTTCGTCCTGCGTCTGCTCACCGGCATCGGACTTGGCGGCGCGCTTCCTTCGGGCGTGGTGCTGACCGGCGAATATTTTCCGCTGGCCCGCCGCTCCAGTTCCATCACCTTCATCTATTGCGGGTTTTCGTTTGGCCAAGGCTCCGCTGGCGAAGTCGCGAATGCGGTGCTGCAACCCTATGGCTGGCAGGCGGCGATCCTGATCGGCGGCGGTCTCGCCCTTGCGCTTGCGGCGACGCTGGCGGTGCTTCTGCCCGAATCGCTCGAATATCTCGTCAATCGCGGCGGGAATCCGCAAACCGCGGCCAAAATTCTCCGCCGCATCGCGCCCGATATCGCCATCGGTCCGGAAACCCGGCTCGTCGCGGGAGCGCGCAATGGCGCCACGCTGACCTTCTGGCAGTTGTTTCCACAGCTTTTCCAAATGCGGCGCGGCTTCGGCACGCTGGTGATCTGGCTGGCGCTCGGCATGAACCTGATCGTCAACACCTCACTGCAGGTGTGGTTGACCAAGATCCTGCAGGATTCCGGATTTGCCCAGCACACCGCAATTATCGCGACGGAGGCCTCCTTCGCGGCGGGTATTGTCGGGGCCTTTATCATCGGCCCCCTGATCGACCGCTTCGGACCCTATCGCGTGATGGGAGCCTTGTTCGTGGTCGGCGCTTTGTTCAGCCTCTTCATTGGTCTGTCGCTGTCCTGGGGGGTGGCGGCCACGATCATCGCGGCTTCGTTCGGCTCGGGCTTCTGCACCAGCGGGGTGCAAAAAGGCGGCAATGCGCTGTCGGTCTATTTCTATCCGGTGGCGTTGCGCTCCACAGGACTCGGCTGGGGACTCGGCATCGGACGCATTGGCGCAATTCTGGGGCCGCTGGCGGTGGGATATCTGCTGACGTCCGGTTGGCCAGCGCCCACTGTGTTCGCCATGATGGCGGTGCCGATGCTGATCGGCGCAAGCGCCATCTTCGCCATGGG
>DASYEG010000088.1:0-14252 GCA_036499145.1 Micropepsaceae bacterium
CAAGACGGTGCAGTTGGATTTCGGCCAGTCCTTCCGCTATAACGAGCCGGTGCTGCGCGTCATTGCCGAACGCATGCCGGTCTCGATCTATTACGGGATCGTGACCGCCATCTTCACCTTTGCGATCTGCATTCCGCTTGGGATTCTGAAAGCCATTCGCCACCGAAGCGTGGTGGACAATCTGTCCTCGGCGTTGATCTTCATCGGCTATGCGATTCCAGGGTTCGCCCTCGGCGCGGTTCTGGTCAATCTGTTCGCGGTGCAATTCCAGGTTTTCCCGCTGGGGGGATTCCAGTCCCAAGGCGGCGAGGCACTGCCGCCCGTGGCGAAATTCGTCGATATCGTCTGGCACTCGGTGTTGCCGCTGGTGGCCTACCTCGCCGGAGCTTTCGCGATCGAGACCATGCTGATGAAGAACAGTCTGATGGAGAATATGAGCGCCGACTATGTCAGGACGGCGCTTGCCAAGGGGCTGACCTGGCGCCGCGCGGTGTTCGTGCATGCGTTGCGCAACTCGCTGATCCCCATGGCGACGAGTATCGGAAGCCTGCTCGGGATTTTCCTCACGGGAAGCGTGCTGATCGAACGCGTCTTCAACATCCAGGGTGTGGGTCTCCTGTTCTTCGAAGCGATCCAGGCGCGCGATTTTCCCGTTGTGATGGGTTTCCTGGTGATTTCCAGCGTTATCCTGATGCTGGGCAATCTGGTCTCGGACCTCGCGGTCGCCTTTGTCGATCCGCGCGTGCGATTCGAGTAGCACCATGACGTGGATCAAGCTGGACCCCATCACGCGGCGCAGGTTTGCCCGATTTCGCCAGATCAGGCGTGGTTATTATTCGTTCCTGATCCTGACGGCGGCGATTCTGCTTTCCGTGTTCGCGCCGTTCCTGGCGGAGAGCCGCGCTCTACTGGTTGTTTACCAGGGGCGCGTTTTCCTCCCCACCTTCCAATATTTGACGATGGCCATTTTCCATCAGACGCCGCCTCCGGGATGGTCGAGCGCCGATCTGGACACCGATTACAATCGGCTGCAGCACGAATGGCGGGTGGAGCGTTTCTTCTACGAGCGCGAACGCGCCGAGGCCGGAAGCGATCCGGCTAAGCTGTCCGCGCTGGAGACGAAATATCCGGACCGCCGCAGCTACGTCATCATGCCTCTGATCCCGTGGGACCCGTATCAGAGCGATTTCTGGTACAATGAAATCCTCAACGACATTCAGGGACTTTTGACCGCGGGAAATCGCGAGGGCGCTGAACGCCTGGCACGGCAGGACGATCTGGAAGATCTGGCGAATGCGATTCAAACCGGGACTATCGACACCATCCTAAAGGACCCGAAACGCTCGCCATCGGGCGATCTCGCCGGTCTTGCGCGCAGCGGAACCATGTCCTCGCTCAAGGGTCTCGCACAAGTGCCGCCCACGGGTCCGGATTTGCGCCGCGGCCATTATTTCGGCACGGATTCACAGGGGCGCGATGTTGCCTCGCGTCTGCTCTACGGATTCCGCATCTCGATTTTCTTTGCGCTTTTCCTCACGATTTCCGGACAGGTAATCGGCACCATCATCGGCAGCCTGCAAGGTTATCTCGGCGGCGGCTTCGATCTTGCAAGCCAGCGCGTCATCGAAGTGCTGATTTCCATACCCTTCCTCTATGTCGTGATCATCCTCGCCGCCTTGATCGTGCCCAATTTCTGGACGCTGCTTCTCATCATGGCGGTGTTCCAGTGGATCGCCATCACGTTTTACATGCGCACGGAAATGTATCGTGAGAAGACCAAGGAATATTGCCTGGCGGCGAAATCCTATGGTGCATCGCATATGCGCATCATCTTCCGGCATCTGTTGCCGAATTGCTTGACGCCGCTGGTGACGTTCACGCCGTTCGCGATCGTGGCGTCGATCTTCGCGCTTACGGGATTGGATTATCTCGGCTACGGCCTGCCCGCGCCGACGCCGAGCTGGGGAGAGATGATCGATCAAGCGCTTCGTCCGGAAAACCGCGACAAATTATGGCTGACCTTGGCGCCTTTCGGAGCGATCACCATCACATTGGTGCTGGTGGTGTTCATCGGCGAATCGGTGCGTGAAGCGTTCGATCCCAAACGCTACGCGAAATATGAATGAAAGGGTTCGGGCGATGAATCTGACCCGGCGTTCCGTGGCGTTGATGGTGTCGGCGGCGGCCTTATTCCGCGGACAACTTTCATGGCCGGCGGAAAGCGGCAAGATTTCGGCTCCCGCTCCGGCGGGGCCCGCGTTGCTGCCCAAGGATATCGTCTGGGAAACCGCCAATGACGAGCCTCCGATCGGTTCGGACAAAGCGATGCGCGGCGGCACGCTCAATCTGTCGATCAGCTCCTATCCCCTGACGTTCCGTCTTTATGGCCCCAACAACAACGACAGCTTCGCAACGTGGAATCGCGCCTTCACCATCGGGTTCAGCCTGGTGCAGATGCATCCCGTCAACGACAAATTTCTTCCAATGCTGGCCACGCAATGGGCGGTGGAGAAGGATCAGAAGACGCTCTATTTCAAGCTCGACCCGGATGCGCGCTGGTCCGACGGCAAACCCATCACGGCCGGCGATTACGTGTTCGCCTGGAAAATGCTGCAGTCGAAATTCATCGTCGATCCCTTTGCAAACACCTACATGAAGGAATATTTCGCGTCCGTCGACAAAATCGACGATTACACACTTCGCATCGTCGGCACGCGGCCGAGCTGGCGTCCGCTTTACGATTACAATTTTTCTCCGATGCCCGCGCACGCGATCGTGCTGGACGAAAATTGGGTGACACGCACCAACAACCAATTTCCGGTTGCCGTCGGTCCCTATGTCATCTCCGGTGTTGTGCGTGGAGAATCGGTGACCTTCAAGCGTCTCCCGAATTGGTGGGGCGACAAAAAGCGCTATTTCATCGGCCTGTACAATTTCGATGAGATCCATTTGCGGGTGATCCCGACGGACCGCGAACTGGATTATCTCCGCCAGGGCGAACTCGACATGATGGCTGAACCGTCCGTCAAGAATTGGCACGAGGTCTATACGTTTCCTGCCGTGACCAACGGTTGGATCCGGCGCGCGCGCGTCTTTGTCGACACGCCCACCGGCGTGAACGGTTTCCAGATGAATCTGGAGGCGCCGGTCTTCCAGAACAAGGATTTCCGCACGGCGATGCAATATCTGGTGAATTTCGACCGGCTGAACAAAAATCTCTGGTACGGCGAATATTTCCGCGTCAATTCTTTCTTCGAAGGGACCATCTTCGCCAATCCCGACGTCAAGGCGCGGCCCTTCGATCCGGCCAAAGCGCGCGAATATCTGGAGCGCGCCGGTTATCGCCGGCCCGACAGCGTTCGCAATCAGGGCGTCTGGGCGCAATTGCGCAATGTGGCGTATGGGCTGCTTTTCACGCGCTCGGATACGGATGACATCCTGGTCAACGATAAGGGCGAAAAAGCGAGCTTTACGTTGATGTATCTCTACAAGGCGCTCGAAAACGAAATGACCGTGATCCAGCAGGATTTTCGCCGCGCTGGGGTGGACATGCGGCTGCAATTGCTGGAACCCGGGGCGGCGTTCCAGCGCATGCTGGAGCGGAAATTCGAGATGGGCTTCGTCAACATGACCTCGGGCTATTATCCCGATCCCCGGCAATATCTGCATACGGACTTCAAGAACAGCAAGAACAACAATGATTTTTGGGGATTTGGGACCAAGGAAGTCGACGATCTGATCGGCGTTTATGAAAAGGATCTCGATCCCAAGGCGCGCATGGACGCGATGCATCGCATCGATCAGATTATCCATGACGAGGCGTTCACGATTCCTTTCCGTACGGCGCCGTTTATCCGCCTTGTCTATTGGGACTACGTGCAGTTCCCGGATTTCTATCTGCCGCTGCGTACGCAGCAATATATGGATTACATGGTCTATTGGATCGATCCGGCGAAGAAGGCCGCCTTGGAAGAGGCGATGAAGACCGGCAAGACCTATCCGGTCGATACGAACATGGACCAGGATTATTACGGCGTGCGCAAGAAGTTTCAGTGAGCGGGAATAAACACCCTGCCAAGGTGAGAAGGGGGCTTCTTGGCGCTTCTGGAAATTGAAAATCTTCAGGTCGGCTTCGACACCGAAGCGGGATTCGTGCATGCCGTCGACGGGGTCTCATGCCGTATCGATTCGGGGCGCACCTTGGGACTTGTCGGCGAATCGGGTTGCGGCAAAAGCGTGACGGCAACGTCGATCCTGCGCCTTGTCCCAAATCCGCCCGGAAAGATCTATGGCGGCGAAATCCGGTTCAACGGCACCGATCTGCTCAAACTGAAAAGTGAGGAACTGCCGAAGATTCGCGGCAAGGAGATCGCCATGATCTTCCAGGACCCGATGACCTCGCTCAATCCGGTCTTCACGATCGAAAAGCAGATGGGCGAAGTCCTCAAGCTTCGTTTCGGCATGGACCGTCACGCCGCGCGTCAGCGTTCCGTCGAAATGCTCGGCACGGTGGGCATCGCCGATCCCGCCTCGCGCCTGACCAATTATCCGCACGAACTGTCCGGCGGCATGAAGCAGCGCGTGATGATCGCCATGGCGCTTCTCTGCGAGCCCAAGCTGCTGATCGCGGACGAGCCGACCACCGCGCTTGACGTCACCATTCAGGCGCAGATTCTTCACCTGATCCGGGAATTGCAGAGGCGCACGGGCGCGGCCGTCCTGTTCATCACCCACGACATGGGCGTTGTCGCGGAGATGTGCGACGAAGTGGCCGTGATGTATGCGGGCCGCGTGGTGGAGCAGGGCGATGTCGTCGATATTTTCAAACGCAGCCGTCATCCCTACACCAAGGGATTGCTCCGCAGCTTGCCGCAAAAGGGGCAGCAGAAAAAAGCCGAGTTGCCGACCATAGAGGGCGTGGTGCCTTCACTATTGGACCCGCCGCAATTCTGCCGTTTCGCCGACCGCTGCTGGAAGCGCAAGCGGCTGAGCGAAGATCTGCAAAAAAAATGTTGGAGCGAAGACCCGCAATTGCGCAGCGTTGAAAGCGGCCTTGTCGCCTGTCATTACCCCTTGGCGGGAGAAGAGCCGTGAGCGCGCCCGTGGATACGCCTCTTCTGACCGTCGAAGGTCTGAAGAAATATTATCCGGTGCGCGGCGGGGTGTTCAGCGCGAAGATCGGGGATGTGCGCGCGGTCGACGGAGTCGATCTGACCGTGCGGCGCGGCGAAACGCTAGGACTAGTCGGAGAATCCGGTTGCGGGAAATCGACGCTGGGGCGCACGATTCTGCGCCTGGAAGAACCGACCGCGGGCCGCGTATTGTTCGAGGGGCTCGATATCGCGCGGGCGTCCAAATCCGAACTCTTCAACCTGCGCCGCAACATGCAGGTGATTTTCCAGGATCCCTATTCCTCGCTCAACCCGCGCATGACCGTCGGCGAGATCGTGCGCGAGCCGCTTCTGGTTCATCGCATCGGCACCAAAGCCGAGCAGATCGAGAAAGTGCGCGTGCTGTTGGAGACCGTCGGATTGACCGGCGAAATGCTGAATCGTTATCCGCACGAATTCTCCGGCGGCCAACGCCAACGCATCGGCATCGCGCGCGCGCTTGCGCTCGATCCCCAACTCGTGATCGCGGACGAACCGGTCTCCGCGCTCGATGTCTCGGTACGCAGCCAAGTCCTCAATCTCATGGTCCGGCTGCAGCGCGAGCGCAATCTGACGTACATCTTCATCAGTCACGACCTGTCGGTGGTGGAACATCTCAGCGACAGCATCGCCATCATGTATCTCGGCCGCATCGTGGAGAAGGGGCCGGCGGAACGCGTCTTCGCGAAGCCCGCGCACCCGTACACGCGCGCACTTCTGGAAGCGATTCCCGTGGCCGATCCCACGCGGCGCCGTGACAGCATACCCGTGCGCGGCGAAGCGCCCAGTCCGGTGTCGCCGCCGCCCGGATGTCCCTTTCATCCGCGCTGCGCTTACGCCATCGATGCCTGCCACACCATTGTGCCGCCTCTGGAGCCGGTGGGCATTCCTAACCTCGTTCCGCCGCTCGGCCATGTGGCCGCCTGCATCCGCAAGAACGAAATCTGAAAAATTCGTTACGGCTTCGCCGGCGCGACGTTGGCCATCGGCACATAACCGATGCCGGTGCCATTCTTGCCCACAAGAAACCAGTCATAGCCTTTGGGTCTCGCAAGGATGTCCACCGGCTGACCCGCATCGAAATGCACGCCCTTGACCTTGCCGCCCCAGATGAAGGGGCTGATGTAGATGTCGGTCGGACGCGCCACAGTGTATTTTGCCGATGTCGCGTCATAACCGTTCGGCGCGGGAACCACATCGTCCTCGAGAGGAATCGCATTGACGGCGGACGGCTGGGCCGCCGCCGAGGCGCTCATGCATGACATGGCGAGGATTGCGGCCGCGATCGAGGCGATGCAGCTGCCATGTCTTGTGTGCCGGATGATTTTTGTTCTCATGGCTGATGCCCGATGTCGCGAAGGCTCCTCGCCGAGCTTTATCGCGCAGCGGAATTCTCCGCAACGTGCGCGGGATGGTTCGGCGTCACAATTCCGGCGGGGGATGTCACAACCTCTTTTCGTCTTAATCGTTGTATAGAATTTGCAGGGGCCAGGATGAAGACTGGAATGGAGGATTCTCATGAAACGCATCGCATTGTTTGCCGCCACAGCGCTCGTTTTCGCACCATCGGCGGCAATCCAAGTCCGGGCGGCCGACACCAGCCCTGGCAAAGTCTGCCTGAATGCAAGCCAGATCCAGCGCACCGAAGTTCCTGACGACAGGACCATCATTTTCCACATGCGTGACGGCAAGATATGGCGCAACACGCTGAAGACGGCGTGTCCGATGCTGAAGATCAGCCCATACACCCAGAAGCTGAATGGCGATCTCGTCTGTTCCAATCAGCAATTCATCCATGTGGTGATGACGGGAAACGATTGCGTGCTCGGGGACTTCACGCCGCTCCCGGACGAACGTTGAGGCGAGGCTGTCTTTGCCGCCCGTGCCGATATCGGGCAGAATGACTGAAACCGTAAGCTTGAGCGCGAAAGCCGATAACGATGTTCATGACCGCCCATGTCCATTCCCGCCGCTTGCTTCGGGCAAGCCTGGCCGCCCTCGTCCTTTGCGCCGGCGCGGTCATGCCCACGCTGCGGGCCCAGCCGGTCGCCGGGGTGAGCGGCGCGGTGCCGGATTTTTCTTCGAACAGAATGACGTGGGTCCTGATGAACGGCACGGCGTTCTTCCGGGTGCCGGGTGACACAGGCCCGGGCCCGATCATGCAACGGGGCAAGGAGTACAAGCATGACGATGTGCCCCGCATCGCCGAAACCGATAACCCCATTCTGAAGCCCTGGGCCAAGAAGCTCATGGACATCAACAATGCGCGCGTTCTGGCTGGCGATATTCCGTTCTACACCACGTCGCGCTGTTGGCCCGGCGGTGTTCCGGGTCTTTTGCTCTATCCCGGAGAGCCGGTGGTTTTCGCCCAGACTCCCAAGGAGGTCTGGATTCTCTATCAGCGCGATGCCCAGGTGCGGCGGATTTATCTGAATGTCCCGCACAGCAAAAATCCGGCCTATTCCTGGTACGGAGAATCGGTGGGCCATTATGAAAATGGCGATACGCTTGTCGTCGATACCATCGGATTGGACGATAAGGGGCCGATCGACCGCTTCCGCACACCGCATACCAAGCAATTGCACGTGGTGGAGCGCTACCGGCTGAATAATGGCGGCAAGAACATCGAAGTCACATTCAGCGTCGAAGACCCGGGCGCGTTCACCATGCCTTGGAGGGCCAAGGTGGATTTCGCGCGCGGCCGTGGAGCGCGCTCGGGAGCCTGGGAAGAATCCATCTGCGCCGATGGTCCGGTCGATTATTTCGCCGACAGCATTCCAAGCGCGGTTCCCATTCCGCGCGCGGACAAACCGGATTTCTAAACCTTAGCCGTTACTGTTGCGAGATGCGCCGTGTTGCGCCGGCAACATTCTTACGCATGCTCAACTGCGACAAAAATACGCCAGCAGTCAGATTCTCGTGAACTCGTATTGTTTTTCCCGCCTGGGAATGTTGTCGTTAAAAAAAATTAACGCCAAAACCGGGGGAAATTCATGAAGTCCACGTCATTACGTTCGCACACATGCAATGCGGTTCGCCTCGCGGCATTGCTCGGCAGCGCATCTTTTATGGCCATGGCCGCGACTGAGGCTGCTTGGGCGCAAGGCCAAGCGACCCCGCCGCAAAATCAGACGGCTCAAGCGTTGGCGGCCATGCCTCCGGAGCAGGTGCTCGTCACCGGATCGCTGATCCAGGGGGCTGCGGCGGTCGGCGTGCCGGTCTCCGATCTGAGGCCCACCGATTTCGTGGAGACGGGCAAACTTTCCATCACCGAAGTTCTTAAATCCGTTCCGTCCCTGCGCATTGATGCGGAAGCATCGCCCACTTACGGCGGCGGTACGCTCAGCTTCCTGCAGAATGTGCAGATCCATGGCCTCGGTACGGGCTCGGGCGTCGAGACGCTGCTTCTGGTCAATGGCCTTCGCTGGCCGCCGCAGAATTACAGCAACGACACCGTCAACCCTTCGATCATTCCCCAGATCGCGCTTGAGCGTATCGACGTGCTGTCGGCCGGTGCCTCCGCCGTCTATGGCTCCGATGCCACGGCCGGCGTGATCAACCTGATCCTTAAACGTGGCTATGACGGTGCGATGACCCAGGCCAGCGTCACCAGCTCGCCATCGACCGGTTATCTGCAGGAACAGGTTTCGCAGCTTTATGGCAAGTCATGGGATAGCGGCAATATCACCGTCAGCTATGCATTCACCGACAGCCGGGCGGTGTCGGCGGGGCGGCGCAGCTATTACACGCAAGATTTCACGCCATGGGGCCTGATGGACCTCACGCCCCTGGGCTCGAGCATTCCCGGCATTGCCCATAGCGGCAATGCGGCTACGCCTGCCGGTACGCCGGCGCTGGAAACCGCGGCCAGCGGGACCATGTTCTGTTCGAATTGTTTTTCCATCCCAAAGGGACAGGACGGCACCGGCCTGACGTGGGCGGCAATCATGGCCAATCCCGGGGTCAAGAATGAACGCAATCCCTGGATAGACAGTGACGCCAGGCCACGGCTGCAAACCAACGCCGTCACCGGGACGCTCGATCAACAGTTGACCAATGATTTCTTCGGACTTGGTCCGGTCGCGCTTTTTGCCGATGGATTTTATTCCAATCAGCGCGGCAAGCAGATTTATACGCCGGGCAACGGTCAGGCCCGCAATGTACTTGAGACCAACCTGCCCATACCGGCCAGCAATCCATTCCGGCCGACCGGCGCGCCGGCAAATTTGCGCGTCGATTACAGCTTCGCTCTGGAAGCGCCGCTGTATGTCACGGGCGGTGAAGTCGCCACCCATTGGGACGCCGGATTGAATCTGGACAAGCTGCCTTTCGACTGGATCGGCAAGCTCACCTATTCGATGAGCGACGACCGCAACTATGGCGACGCCACCAATTCGATCAACAAGAACAATCTGCTCGCGGCATTGGGCAACACGGTGACGATTCCCGCGACGAGCACGGCGACCTCTTACAGCTTCGTCAAGCCATCCGCGGTACCTTATCTCAATGTGTTTTGCGATCCGTCGGCATTCACCTGCAACGATCCTGCAACGCTGGCTTACATCGCCGGCTACCGGCTTCAGCATGAGACGTTCAAGATCCAGGAGACCGGATTCAATTTCAACGGGCCCATCTTCGATCTGCCCGGCGGACCGGTTAAACTCGCCTTCGCCGGTCAGACGCTCAGCGAACACTGGACCTATCTGAATCTTGAGAACGACAACACCGACAGCACGGCCGTCGTCCAGAACGCTCCCGATGCGGCTTACCAGAGCAGCTATGCGTTCTTCACCCAGGCAGACATTCCGATCTTCGGTCAGGCCAATGCTATCCCCTTCTTCCAATCCCTGGTCGTGGAGTTGGGCTATCGCTATGACAAATACAATAATCTGAACGATCCTGTCTGGACGCCGAAGGCCGCAGTGAACTGGGACGTCGGCGCGGGGCTCACGCTGCGCGCGGCCTGGGGCAAATCCTTCCGCGTGCCGTCCTTCGCCGAAAACTCGGTCGGCGGATCGCGTGTTGCTGGCTATAACCCGCTGGGCGGATTCTCGAACGCGACCAACGTGACCGTGCTCGATTGCAAATCGGTCAACGGCTCGCCCGCCGGCGTGGCACTTCCCGGATCGCTGACGGCCGTGCTGAATCCGACGTGTTCCACGGATCCCTCGCTTGTACAGCCTGGCGGGGTCAGCGTGGAACTGAGCGGCAACGGGGCCGCCGCGGTTCTGCGCGGACACGGTCTCTCGCCGCAGACGCTAAATCAGTGGAGCACCGGCTTCAATTTCTCGCCCAATGACAGCATCCTGGGCGGCGCCCTCAACGGCCTGAATTTCGATATCTCTTGGTTCCGGCTGGAGTTCAAAGGTCTCATCTCCAGCAACGGATTGGGGCAGGGTGGCAATGATCCGGTCTCCTTTGCACGCTATACGGTCATTCCGCGTCCGGATCTGCCGATCACGGCGTCGGAGAATGCGGCCTTCCTCAATCTGGTCACCGCACTGGCCGCCGTGCCGCAGCGGTCGGGCTTCACCTTCGATCCGGCCTTTATTCCCAACATCAAGTTCATCCAGGACATCGCGCTCACCAATATCGGATCGCGGGTGTTTTCCGGCATCGATTTCGACGTCCGTTACGATTTCGATCTGGGCCGGGTGGGCTTGACGGACATGGGCGCGCTGAATATCGGCGCGGCGGGTTTCTACGAGACGATCGACAAGAGCCGCGCCGACGCCGGTCAACCTCTTGTTTCCGTGTTCGAGGGAAAAGATTCCGGCAATCGTCTACAGCGCGTGCGCTATCGCCTTGGCTGGAGCGACGACACCTGGAGCGTCACGGCCTTCGCCAATTATTTCGGCCATGGCGCCAATACGGCAACGCTGGGCGTGAATTTCGCCGGCAACAATCTGATCCCGCCTTGCTATTATTCCGCGGGCTTCGGACCTGGTTCCTGTTATCCCGGTTCGCCGTTCTACGGCCCGTATTCGACCTATCCCAATATGGCGCCCGCGATGGTCTATTTCGATCTGACGATCGGATATCAGACGGGTGAAAAGCCGGCGAATGAATATCTGCGCAATATCGGCGTCCAGTTCACCGTCAACGATATCTTCGACCGGCCGCCGCCCTTCGAGGTTGGTGCGCGCGGCAACGGGTCCATTCGCGCCTTCGAGAATTCGTTCTCCGATCTGCAACGGACGTTCACGCTGACCCTGACAAAATCCTGGTAAGGCGTATCGCAAAAGAAAAGAGCCGCGACCGGTTTCGGTGGCGGCTCTTTTCCGTTGATATGTCCCGATGCGCCTATTTCTGGCCGGGAGGCTTTCCGCCTGCTGCAATATACGCCTTATACCGGCGGTCGCTTTCGGTCAGCCACGTGCCCCACGGGCGGGAATCCGCGCCGCTCCAATTGAAGCCAGGATCGCCGGGAACGTGCTCGTTCAAAAGACCGTTGGCATCCATGAAAACCTTCGGTGAAGGTCCATTGGAATCGCTGCAAGTGTTGTAGAGCGGCCTCTTCTCGGGCCTATTGTCCTTGGACAGCCTGTAAATGAGCCGGGACGTGACGGGCTTCACCAGCACCTCCGGATCGTACAGCGTGATTTCGCCCTGAATCTGATCGCCAACGCGACGATATTTCTCCACCGTTTCCAGATTGTCGGTGTATTCCTCCAGGCCGCCTTTCCAGGCCTTCATCTGGTTGGTGTAGACGATCAGCGTATCGCCGTTCCAAAAGCCGATCGACTCACCGGCCCATTTGGGGAATTGCAAATCTTCGGGGGTGTGACCGCTGCCGTCAGTGTAGATCCAGCGGATGCCGTTCCAGCCATTGCCTTCCGTTAAAGTCCACACCCGGTCGGGCGTGGCGATGAATTCGCTAGCTGCGAGCGTCGGAAAAAAGCCGTTCGGTAGGCAGAACGCATTCGCCGACCAAATGCGCCCTTCGGTGGCAGCCTTCAATTCCTGAACCAAATATTCCTGATATTTCGGCGTCAGCAATTTTACGACGTCGCTTGCCGGACTGCCGCCGCCCCCGAAACCGCCGCCGCCGCCATTCCAATGTCCGCTCCAATCCGGGATGGTGGCCTTGGTGTGCTTGATGCCGCCATGGGCATCCTTAAGCCAAGCCTCGTAATGCTCCTTCGCGGTCTTGAACGGATAGGGGCTGCCGAGATTCGCGGCGCCCGCCTTGCCGGTGCCTTCGGTGTTGTACACGCGCGAGGAGCCGACCTGTCCGGTATTCTCATAAGGGACAATTCCGATCGCCATGCCGCGCAGTTGGCCCGCCGTGTTGTTCTTGTAATAGGCAGGATCGGACCACAGCGTGCGATCCTGATGGAAATCCTTGGTGTTGAAGATGGTGGTTTGTTCGGCCGCGGGAACAGGCAGCGACAAGCCCACCAGCAGCGCGGCGATTGAAGCCGTCGCCATGATTTTCGTATTCACGATGTATCCTCCCGTGCCGGTGGGTCGGCCGGCCATTCGATCCAAGACCTGGCGAAAATCTATTCGTAGAGGGTCCCGTCGGCGGCGACGATGGTGACGTAGCTGCCACCCGGCCGACCATCCTTCAGGGGATGCATTTTGACCGACACCTTGTCGCCGGGTTTGAAGGTCGCCTTTTTGATTTTGCGCTGCACCATGTTCGTGAGATTCGACATCTCGATCCAGTAGGTCACCTTCTGGCCTTTTTCATCCACGGCGATATCGAGCGCCCCGTGCGGATTGACGTAGGCGAAATCCACCACCGTCCCGGTGATATTGACGTCTTTGGCGTGATCGAACATCGCATGGGAGTGATGCGCCAAGACCGGCGAAACAACGCCCAACGCGCTCGCGCCCGCCAGCAAACCGGCCAATTGCAACGTCTTCATAACTCGTCCTCCTTATGGTCTTGAGGGCCATATTTCGCTTTCACGAACGTCGCCCCTGCCGTTGTGATTGCCGTCAAATTAGCAAAAAAAAATTATCGCGGCCACGCATTCGAATGCCGCGCGGGAACAGGGATTAAGCTTAGCCTAATCAATAGCTTGCTCAGCCCGGATTTGACGTAACCGGGGGCAAGCAAGGCCCCGCGTATCGAACGACCGAATCGCACCATGCGGCCCGCGTGCCCGATGCGAAATTGCTTCTGATGCGAAATGGCTTCTTGTGTCCGCCGGCATTGGACCAGCCTTGCGCTATGATTTTCGCCTGGCGGTTCGGCCGCTTTCGTCTGAACGCTCGCTGTCAGAAGCGTGACGCATGCGCTACCCTGACGCGATGGGGCTGTCGATCAGAAATCTCGCCATGCTCGGGTCCGAAATTCTGGGTCTCGATCTCTCCAAACCGCTGGCTGCGGATGACCGCGCTGCCATCGCGGACGCATTGGATACGCAACTGGTCGTGGTGGCGCGGGACCAGCGGCTTTCCGATCCCGAACTCATCGCCTTCAGCCGGAATTTCGGTGAACTCGATCCGCCCGGACCCAATCCGTATGGCGAGCCGTTCAACAAGGAATTTCCCGAGATCAATGTCATTTCCAATGTGATCGAGAATGGCCGTCCGATTGGCGGTCTCGGAGCGGGGGAGGCGGTCTGGCACGCCGACATGACCTATACGGATGTGCCGCCCAAAGCCGCCATTCTGCATGCGCTGGAAATTCCCGCCGATGGCGGCAACACTTATTTCGCCGACATGTACGCGGCCTATGACACGCTGCCGTCCGGGCTTAAGGCCGCCGTGGCCGGTCAGACGGCTGTGCACGATGCTTCGCGCAACAGTGCGGGACTTTTGCGCAAAGGCTACGCGGAGGTGCGCGACGTGCGCGAAACCATTGGCGCGTGCCACCCGCTAATGCGCACCGATCCCGAGAGCGGGCGCCCAGCGCTGTTCCTCGGCCGGCGTTACAACAGCTATGTCGTTGGCCTCGATGTGGCGGACAGCGAAGCGTTGCTGGACCGGTTGTGGGATCATGCGACGCAGACATGTTTCACCATGTGCCATCAATGGCGGGCCGGCGATCTCTTGATGTGGAACAATCGCGCCGTGCTGCACCGGCGCGACCCCTTCGACGAGAATGCGCGGCGCATCATGCACCGTACACAGATCAAAGGCGCGAAT
>DASYEG010000089.1:0-8012 GCA_036499145.1 Micropepsaceae bacterium
GGCGGCCGCATGTAGGCGCGCGAATAGGAATACCACCCGCTTGCGGCGGTCGGCGCAAAATTGGGGGCGGCGCTTGCGGCGGTCGCCGTGAACAAGGACGTTGCGAGAAGGGCTGCGGTAAATCGGGTCATGGTCCGCTCGCTGTGATGCCTTCGCGGCCAACTATAGCACCTTGCAGGCGCTGTGGCGCGAGCGGCCATCCCGAACGGAGTCCGCCAACCCCCAAAAGAAAATGGGGCGGATATCATAGGCATCCACCCCATTGGCTTATGCTGCGGTCAGGTTATTTCGCCAGCGGATCGGGCCGGTACTGCACATGCACGACCTTGCTCTGCTGCCCCTTGCCGCCTTCGAGATGCGGCTGGGAACGGCCGGAATATTGGGTCCACAAACCGCGGCCCTTCCAGCCCGTCGCCATGTCGTCGATGCGCCCGTCGAGATTCTTGGCATAGAAGCTCAGCGGATAGGGAATGCGCATCACGATCCATTTGCCGTCGACGAGCGCGTTCAGCGAGTCCGAATTGTTGCCGGTCGCGATGGGAACATTCTCGCCGAGGCCGAACGTGTTGTGCTGATCGACCCAGACATAATAGGGCGCTTCGGCAGATGCGCCGGGCGTGCCCTTCGGCAGGTTTTCGAACTCAGGCCCAGGCATCTGGTAAAGCTTGAAGCCTTCCGGACAGATATTTTGCGGATCGTTGGCCGCCGGACCGTTGAGCTTGCCCTTGCACAGCCGGCGGTCAAAGCTCGCCAGATCGCCGCTCGACAGCACGGCCCAGAACACGCCATTGCTGTCGATGTCCGAACCGCGCGGGCTGAAGCCCGATTTCGGATTCTTCGGGTTCTTGTACGGGAACTCGTAATATTCCGTCAGCTGCGTCTTGGGGTCGAACCGCGCAATGCCGCCCGGGAAGCCCGTCACGCCGCCCCAGATCGTGCCGTCCGCCGGATTGGGCGCAACGCCATAGAAGCCGAGGAACATGCGTTTGTCCTTGGCTGCATCATTGGGTTGGTTTGGTTCGGTCCAGCTTGCGTCGCGCTTGCCATTGCCATTGGTGTCGATGATGAAGGGCGACCAGCCTTGGCTCGCTTTGTCGTCGTGGGTGGCTTCCCATTTCTTGACGTCGAGCCAGCCGATGACATCGTAATTGCCGCCGGCGCTGAACCACAGCACTTCGTTCTTGTCGAACTGCAGATGGTGGGTGTTGAAGCACAAATCGATCATGTCGATCTTGCGTGCTTTCGGATCGTAGACTTCCACCTGACGGTTCGAGGTGTTCTTCGGATAAATCTTCGCCGAAGGCTGATCCGATCCTTCCTTGCAGAACGCCGGATTGGCCTGCGGGCGAATGCGCGCCGTCAACCACACGCGTCCCTTCTCGTCGAACATGGGATTGTGAATGATGGTGTGCGAATCCCAGATCGGCTCATTGCCCCAATAGGGCGAAGGCTGCAGGATCAGATCGTTCTTGGTGGTAGGCGTCTTCGGATCGCGATATTCCGATTTGATGAAGCCGGCTTTGTTGTCCACCGGATCGAGCCAGGGAACATTGTCCGAGCTGACTTCCGGTGCGCCATAGATCAGGCCGTGACCGTTGACGGTGGGATTGCGCCGATCCGTCGAAATCGTGTCGTGGACATACATTGTGGGGGTTTCCCAATCCCACTCCGTGATGACGACATTGCGTTCCATGCCGACGGGACGCGGCGGATCGCTCTTGGGCAATTCGCCCTTTGCGACGCGATCAGTCCAATCGCCAAGGAAGTTCAGCTGGCGCTGCACGTCGAGCTTGGCAAGCTCTTCCATCATGTTGCGTCCGGCCTGACCGGATTCGAGGCGGCGCTCCCAGGCTTCGGCGGATGTGTTGAAATGGCCGAGATCGGCGGGAAGCGTGCGAGTCGCCAGATCGCCCAACTGATGGCAATGGCCGCAACCGTCGGTCTTGGTGAAGCGCAGCCACTGGCCCTGATCCTTCAACGTTACGGACATGCCGTTGCCCGTGGGTCCCGTGCCGGGGAACAGATTGGCCGGCGGGATTTTCATCATCGCGTACCAATAGACGCCCGGATAATATTGGGCGGCCGCGGCGCGATTGGGCGCAGCCACGGATTTCAGATCGACAATTTTGCCGGGCTGCGTCTTCACCTTCGGCGAGTCGACGAGGCCATAGCCACGCACCCAGATGTCGTAATTGCCCTTCGGCAGATCGGGGATGACATAGCGGCCCTGGTCGTCGGTGGCGACGATCTTGACGTATTTGGTCGGAAGATCGCGCGTTTCGGCAATCACCCAAACGCCGGCCTCAGGCCCCTTGGCGCCGGTGACCACGCCGCCAATGTCGTCGGCATCGACCCGCACCTGTCCGGCGGCGGCACCTTGCGCGGCTGCCGTATTTGCCGACGCGGCGCACAGCAGCGCCGCAAAGCTGGCGCTCATCATGCCGAGGCAGGCTGCTCTCTTCGTCCTCATTGTATCTTCCCTCATTGCGTTAGGAGTGACGCTGAAATTCTTAGGCGGAACGAGCCGGCTCCGGCCGGGCCGGAGGTTACTCAAAAACGAAGGCGGTTTCCACCAGCGGGGAACCGCCTTCGTCTGACAGACCTTGATTGACCGCTATTTTGCGAGCGGATCGGGACGCAGCTGGAAGTGGACGACCTTGCTCATCTGGCCCTTGCCGCCTTCGATATGCGTGGCGGCGCGGTCGGAGAACGTGGACCACAGGCCCTTGCCCTTCCAGCCCGTGGCCGGATCGTCGATACGTCCGTCCATGCCCTTGGCGAAATAGCCAATCGGGTATGGCACGCGCATCACGACCCATTTGCCATTCACGACAGCCGCCAGCGAATCGGATTCATTTCCGGTGGCGATCGGAATGTTCTTGCCGAGTCCGAGCGTGTCGTATTGATCGACCCAGTTGTAATAGGGCGCTTCAGTGCCGGCGCCCGGCGTGCCCTTGGGCAGGCCTTCGAACTCAGGCCCAGGCATCTGATACAGCTTCCAGCCCTCGGGGCAGAGGTTCTGCGGATCGGCCAGAGCCGGTCCGCTGAGTTTGCCCTTGCACAGCCGGCGGTCGAAGCTGGCGAAATGGCCGCTCGCCAGAACCGTCCACACGACGCCATCGGTGGTGATGTCGGCGCCGCGCGGAGAGAAGCCCATCGCTTCGGCCTTCGCGTTCTTCCAAGGCACCTCGAAATATTCGGTGAGCTGCGTCTTGGGATCGAAGCGCGCAACGCCACCCGGGAAGCCCAGCACCGTTCCCCAGACCGAGCCATCGGCCGGATTCGGAGACACGCTATAGAGGCCGGTGATGATGCGCTTGTCCTTGGTCGGATCGAGCTTGCCGTTCGGTTCGACCCAGCCGGCATCGCGCTTGCCGTTGCCGTTGGTGTCGATGATGAATGGCGACCAGCCTTGGCTGGCCTGCTCGTCATGCGTGGCATCGAACTTTTTCACGTCGAGCCAACCGACGACTTCGTTGTTGCCGCCGCCCGAGCTGAACCACAGCATGCCCGTCTTGTCGAACTGCAGATGGTGCGTGCTGAAGCACAGATCGACCATCGTGATCTTGCGGGTTTTCGGGTCGAACATCTCCACCTGACGCCCTGACCTTCCTTGCGGGAAGACCTTGGCGGAGGCCTGCTGCGAACCCTCTTTGCAGAAAGCGGGATTGGCTTGCGGGCGAATCCGCGCCGTCAGCCACAGCCGGCCCTGGCTGTCATACATCGGGTTATGGACATTGGTGTGGCTGTCCCAGATGGGTTCATTCCCCCAATAGGGCGACTCGCCATAGATCGCGTCGTTCTTGGTGGTCGGCGTTTTGGGATCGCGATATTCGGTCTTCAAGAGACCGGATTTGTTGTCCACCGGATCGAGCCAGGGAATGTAATCGGAGCTGGCTTCGGTCGATCCGTAGATGATGCCATGCGCATTCACGCTCGGATTGTTGCGGTCGGTCGAAATCTCATCATGCAGATAGGCCTTGGGCGTGTTCCAATCCCATTCCGTAACCACGATATCGCGCTCGATACCTTGCGGACGCGGCGGATCGCTCTTGGGCAATTCGCCTTTGGCGACGCGGTCCGTCCAATCGGCGAACATCGCGAGTGCACGCTGCGTATCGAAGCGGCCAATAGCACCCATCATGGGGCCGCTCGCCTGTCCCGATTGCAGCCGGCGCTCCCACGCCGCCGCACCCGTGTCGAAATGACCGAGCGCCGCCGGAATGGTGCGAGTCGCCTTGTCGCCCAATTGATGACAGGCGACGCAGCCATCCGTCTTCATGTTGCGGAACCAGACGCCCTGATCGGTCATCTGCTGGGACATGTTGTTGCCTTGCGGGCCGGTACCGGGGAACAGAGTGGCTGCCGGCGGCTTCACCATCGAATACCAATATTGCGCCGGATAATATTCGGCCGCCGCCGCACGGCTCGGCGCTGCAACGGACTTCAGATCGAGGGTCTTGCCGGGGGCCGATTTCACTTTCGGCGAATCGACCAGGCCGTAGCCGCGAACCCAGATGTCGTAATTGCCCTTCGGCAGGTCGGGCAGCAGATAGCGGCCCTGGTCGTCGGTCACGACAATCTTCACATATTTGGTCGGCAGATCCTTGGTTTCCGCGATCACCCAAACGCCGGCCTCCGGGCCTTTTGCGCCCGTGACGACGCCGCCGATATCGTCGGCATCCACGCGTACTTGCTGGGCTGCGGCGGGGGCCGCTGTGAGCGTCGCCATCGACACGGCGCATAGCAAGGCTGCGGCGCTGGTGCTCAGCATGCCGATGCTGGCTGTTCTCGTCCTCATCTGTTCGTCCCTCATTGCGTTAGGATTGGCTTCAGGCGTCGGGGTGAAGTGCGATCTTATAGCGCATCCGCAAGCAAAGAACGAGGGTGCTGCGACACGCGAAATCGTGAACCCGGACAAACAAAAACGGGCCCCGTTCGCACGGGACCCGCTCTTAAACGCAGCCCTGGTGAAACCCAGGACCGGACAATTCTCAATCCGCCAAGGAATTCGGACGGATCTGGAAGTGCACGACCTTGCTGGTCTGGCCCTTGCCACCTTCGATGTGCGGCGCGGAGCGGCCCGAATAGGTCGAGAAGATTCCCTTCCCCTTCCAGCCGGCAGCAGCGTCATCAATGCGGCCGTCCATGTTCTTGGCGAAGAAGCCCATCGGATACGGAACGCGCATCGTCACCCACTTTGCGTCAACCAGCGCGAACAGCGCGTCGGACTCATTGCCGGTGGCGATCGGCACGTTCTTGCCGAGCCCCAACGTGTCGAACTGATCGACCCAATCGTAATAGGGCGCTTCGGCGCTGCCGTCCGCCACGGCCAGACCCTTAAACTGCGGGCCAGGGATGGTGTACAGCTTCCAGCCTTCCGGGCAGGCTTTGCCGGTCGCCGCATTGGGTCCGTTCAGAGGACCTTTGCAGAGCTTGCGGTCAAAGCTCGCCATGTGGCCGCTGGCCAACGCCAGCCAGGCGACGCCATTGCTGTCGATGTCCATGCCGCGCGGGCTGAAGCCGGAATGCGGATTCTTGGGATCCTTGTAGGGGACCTCATAGAACTCGGTCAGCTTCGTCTTGGGATCGAAGCGCGCCACGCCACCGGGGAATCCGAGATAGGAGGCCCACACGGTGCCATCCGCCGGATTCGGCGAAGCACCATAGAAGCCGACCTTCACGTGCTTGTCCTTCTTCGGATCGACCGGATCGGTCGGGCCGACATAATCGTCGACCTTGCCGTTGCCGTTGGTGTCCACCACGAACGGCGCCCAACCTTGGCTCGCCGCTTCGTCATGGGTGGCATCCCATTTCTTCATGTCGAACCAGCCAACAACTTCGTCATTGGTGTTGCCGCTCGAGAACCACATAACGTCGTTCTTGTCGAGTTGCAGATGGTGCGTCGAGAAGCAGAGATCGATCGGCGTCGCCTTCTTGGTCTGCGGATCGTAGACTTCAAGCTGACGTCCCGAACGCGTCAACGGGAATGCTACAGCCGAAGGATGCTTCGAACCCGCTTTGCAGAAAGCCGGCTCGGCATTCGCCGGACGAATACGTGCGGTCACCCACAGCCGGCTCTTCTGGTCCATCCACGGATTGTGGATGCTGGTGTGGCTGTCCCAGATCGCATCCGAACCCCAATAGGGCGATTCCGCATATTGCGGCGCCGTCTTGGTGGTGGGCGTTTTGGGATCACGGTATTCCGATTTGATCAAACCGGATTTGTTGTCCACCGGATCGAGCCACGGAATGAAGTCCGAGCTTTCTTCCGGCGAGCCATAGATCAGGCCATGCGGATTGACTGTCGGATTGCGGCGGTCGGTCGAGATTTCGTCATGCAGATAGGTCTGCGGGGTCGACCAATCCCATTCCGTAAGGACGACATTGCGCTCGATGCCGACGGGACGCGCCGGCTTGGCGAAGGGAAGCTCGCCCTTCTTTACGCGATCGGTCCAATCGCCCAAATTCGCCAACGCACGCGCGGTATCGAAATTGCCGATGCCGTTCATCATCAGCGCACTGGCCTGGCCGGATTGCAGACGGCGCTCCCAAGCAGCCGAGGAGGTTTCGAAATGGCCGAGTTGCGGCTCCAGTTCACGCGTCGCCTTGTCGCCGATCTGATGGCAGGAATTGCAGCTGTCGGTCTTCATGTAGCGCAGCCACATGCCCTGATCGGTGAGCGAAACCGGCATGCCATTGCCCGACGTTCCGGTGCCCGGGAACAGATTGGTTTCCGGCACCTTCACCATCGAATACCAATAGATCGCAGGATAATATTGCGCGGCGGCCGCTTCATTGGGGGCCGCGGTGGCCTTCAGGTTCACGGTCTTGCCGAGCGCGCTCTTGGTCCGCGGTGAGTCGACGAGGCCATAGCCGCGCACCCACACATCATAACTGCCCTTCGGCAGGCCGGGGATCAAATAGCGCCCCTGATCGTCTGTCACGACGATCTTCACATATTTGGTCGGCAGGTCCTTGGTTTCGGCAATCACCCACACGCCGGCTTCGGGGCCTTTTGCGCCCGTGACGACGCCGCCGATTTCATCTGCCTTCACTTGCGGTGCGGCCCCTTGGGCGCTCGCCGGCAGCGGACTTGCGATAAACAGGACGGTGCCCAAAAGGCTCGCCGTCAACATACTCAGATGCGACCGATGCGCGGTGCTCATGCCCCGTAGTCCTCCAAAGCTTGTAGAGTTTGGTTATCCAACCCTCGGCAATCTAGCGGCAATCCGGGCCGCGGCAAAGCCGATCCTGTCCCAGCGCGCGAAAATAAGCGTTATGCTCAAGCATCCGTGAACACGAGGTCGCATTGGCAAAAAAGCCCCGCCGCACAGACCGTTCTAGCCTTTCAAAAACCACGCTGTCCAAGGAAGCCGTGTTGGCCCATCTTGCCACCCATCCGGGCGAGACCAAGCGCGATCTTGCCCGCGCCCTCGGCGTGAAAGGCCCGGAACGCCAAGCACTTAAGAGGATTCTCTCAAGCCTGGCAGACGATGGGGCTATCGCGCGAGGGCGCCGGCGCAGCTTCGTGCCGGCGGGTGAACTTCCCGAGGTGACGGTGCTGGAGATCTTCGGTGAAGACCCCGATGGAGAACCTCTCGGCCGGCCGGTGGAATGGAAGAACGAAGGCCCAGCCCCTTCGGTATTGATCCTTCCGGGCCGCGAGGAAACGGGGGCACCGGG
Organism: Micropepsaceae bacterium; assembly: GCA_036499145.1. Lineage (GTDB taxonomy): Bacteria > Pseudomonadota > Alphaproteobacteria > Micropepsales > Micropepsaceae > CAIYRG01. Next base: position 7,687 of record DASYEG010000089.1, read on the forward strand.
GCGCGGCGAACGGGTATTGGCGCGAATCGCCCGCAGCCATGAGGGCCATGCTCAATACGAGGCGCGCATCATCAAGCGGCTGGGGGCGAGCGCGCATCGCGTGCTGGGCGTGCTGAAACTCGAGACCGGCATGGCGCCCCGCATCGAGCCCATCGACCGCAAGACGCGCTATGCGTTCACGATCGACCCAAGGGAATTGGCCGGGGCCAAGAACGGCGAATTGGTGCTGGTCGAACCGACCGCACAGCATGGCGCCGTCGGACCGCGCGCGCGCATCGCCGAGCGGTTGGGTTCGATGGACGAGCCCAAGACCGTCAGCCTGATCG
>DASYEG010000090.1:0-23820 GCA_036499145.1 Micropepsaceae bacterium
ACAATCCGGTCATCGTCGCGGACCGCGTCGGACGCACGCCCGCCGGCGTCAAACATCTGGTAGAACTCGCCGAAGCCTTGAATGCGCCGGTGATCGATCAGCTCGGCCGCATGAACATGCCGAACAATCACTATCTCTGTAATATCGGCGCCGGCAATCTGGTCGCCAATTCGGACTGCGTGCTGGGCCTCGAACTCACCGATTTCTGGGGCACGGTGAACAAGATGGACGACAGCGCGACCGCCGATTACCGCCCGAAGATCAAACCGGGCACCAAGCTGATCAGCATCGGCGTCGGCGATCTCTATATCCGCGCCAATTATCAGGATTTCGAGCGCTATCAGCCGGTGGACATCGCCATCGGCGCGGACGCCGAAACCGCGCTGCCCATGCTGACCGAATATGTGAAACAAGCGATCCCCGCCGACCGTCGCGCCATGATCGCGGCGCGCGGCGACAAAGCGAAAAAGGGTCAAGCCGCGGCACGGGAGCGCATGCTGAAAGCCGCCGCCGACAATGCCTGGGACGCGCAACCGATCAGCGCGTCGCGCTTCTCGGCCGAGCTATGGAACCAGATCAAAGGCGAGAATTGGGCGCTGGTGTCGCGCGATTCGAGCCCGTCGAACTGGCCCCATCGCCTGTGGACCTTCGACCAGCATCACCAATTCATCGGCGGCCCGGGCGGCGCGGGCATCGGCTATGGTCTTCCCGCCGCCGTGGGCGCGAGCTTCGCACATCGCGCCATCGACAGTTCGCGGCTCTGCATCAACATCCAGAACGACGGCGATTCCATGTATGCGCCGGGCGCTTTGTGGACGGCCTCGCACCACAAGATGCCGATGCTGACCGTCATGTGGAACAACCGCGCCTATCACCAGGAGATCATGCATCTGCAGCGCATGGCGAACTGGCGGCAGCGCGATGTGACCACCGCCCATATCGGCACCACGATCTGGGATCCCTTCGTCAATTACTCCAAGCTCGCCGAAGCCTTGGGCCAGGTCGGCATCGGGCCGGTGACCGATCCCAAGGATCTCGCAGCCGCCATCAAGCGCGGCATCGAAGCGGTGAAGATGGGCGAACCCGTGCTCATCGACGTCGTCTGTCAGCCGCGTTGAGAGGAGCGAGGTCCATGCGCAATTCCATTTTCATCGCCGCGTCTCTCATGGCCGCGTGCCTGTTCGGCGCGTCTTCGGCCTTTGCCGCAGCTGCCGCCCCCCAGGGCGATGCGGCCAAGGGCAAGGCCAATTTCGAACGCGTCGGCTGCTATCAATGCCACGGCCATATGGGACAGGGCGGGCGCGAGGGCCCGCGCATCGCCGATCCGGTGCCGCTCGCCTGGCCGGCACTGCAAGCCTGGGTTCGGACGACGAGCGGCGACATGCCGCCCTATACGCCCAAGGTGCTGTCCGACCAGGAGCTGATCGATATCTACGCCTATCTGCAATCGGTGCCCAAATCACCGGATTACAAATCGATCCCCCTTCTGAGCGGGATGCAGAACACGGCCGCGAACGCGCGCTGAGCTTTTTCGCGTCACGCCAGTCCCCGCGCGAGTGTGGCAAGCAGCGCCTCGCGCGGGCAAGGCAGCACAATCGCAAATTGATGTTCGAGCACGCCGGCGATTTCATCCGCCGATGCGAGCATGCGCGTTTGGGTGCGGCCATCGGCGTGGTGGATCGCGAAGCGGTTGTTGAGCAGGCCCAGCCGGCGCGGACCGTCGAAGCGCGATGCCATCAGACGGTTGGTGAAGGGCGATGCCGGATGGGTCGAGTGATACCAGTTGCAGACCTCGTAATCGGCCTGCGTGTGTTCTTCCAGCGAGAAACGGTAGAGACTCGTCCACGCGTCCTCCATGAGCGCCTGCTCCTCCAGATACGCGCCCACGCGCGTCAGGCGGAATGCGCCATGCGGCGTCGTCTGCTCGCCCGCGCCCTCCAGGCTTAAGGGGGCGCTCAAGGTGCGGCTGCCAAATCCCACATCGGCGATATGCGGCCCCTCCGGCGTCTCGACCTTGAGGACCATATGGGTGCGGGGCGTGCCCGCCATTGTCTGGCCCAGCAAGGCATGGGCCAAAAGGCCGGTGACCTCGAAACCGATTGCCCGCAGCACATGCCCCAATAGGCCGTTCAGCTCGTAGCAATAGCCCCCGCGTCCCTCTGAGATCAGCTTCTGCTGGATCGCACCCGCATCGATACGAACCGGCCGCCCCATCAGCGAATCCAGATTCTCGAATGCAATAGCGGCGGGTTGAAGGGCGTGGAGCCGGCGCAGGGTTTCAAGCGTCGGCTCGGCAGAGCCGCCATAACCGACGCGTTTAAAATAGGCATCGAGATCGACGGCGACGGTCACGCGATTCCTCCGAGCCTGGCGGTTTTAGAGGACCCCGCGCGTGGTGACCAATCTTAATCGCGCAAATCCCCCCTTGCCGCGCCAGGCCGAACCCGCGAAAGCTTAAGCCATGACTCAGGCGCCGCTCATTTCCATGCTTGTCATCGGGTTCGGGCTCGCCTTCGTGTTCGCCACCATCGCGAACCGGCTGAAGCTTTCGCCGATTGCGGGCTATCTGATGGCGGGCGTCGCGGTCGGCCCGTTCACGCCTGGATTCATCGGCGATCCCAGTCTCGCCCTTCAATTGGCCGATGTCGGCGTCATTCTCCTGATGTTCGGCGTCGGGCTGCATTTCTCGCTGCACGATTTGCTCGCGCTGAAGAAAGCGGTGATCCCGAGCGTGGTGGCGCAGGTCGCATTCTCCGCTTCGCTCGGCGGGCTCGTCGCGTGGCTCAGCGGCTTTCCCATCGGCGCGGCCGCCGTCTTCGGCGTGGCCCTCTCGGTTGCCAGCACCGTCGTCCTGCTGCGCACGCTCCAGAACCGGCGGCTCCTCGATACCGATCGTGGCCGTCTCGCGATCGGCTGGTTGATCGTCCAGGATTTCGTCACGGTCATCGCGCTGGTCCTGATTCCGGCCTTCGCCCAATTGTTGAAGGGGCAGGAAAGCGGCGGCACGTTCGACAGCACGCGGCTTCTCGAGACCCTTGCCCTGACCTTCGGCAAGTTCGTGGCCTTCGTCGTGGTCATGCTGGTGGTCGGCCGCCGTGCCATTCCGGCAATCCTGCATTATGTCGCCCATACCGGCTCGCGCGAATTGTTCCGCCTCGCGGTGCTTGCGGTGGCGCTCGGCGTGGCGTTCCTCGCCGCCGCATTGTTCGGCGTGTCGTTCGCGCTCGGTGCCTTCTTCGCCGGGATGATCTTGAGCGAATCCCAGCTCAGCGCCCGCGCCGCGGAAGAATCGCTGCCCATGCGCGATGCGTTTGCCGTGCTGTTTTTCGTATCCATCGGCATGCTGTTCAATCCGATGGTGCTGGTGCACGACGCGCTGCCGCTCGCCGCGTGTGTCGTCGTCGTCATTCTGGGCAATGGCGGGATCGCTTTCGTTCTGACGCGTCTGCTCGGCTATTCCGTCGAGACCTCGCTTCTGATGGCGGTGGGTCTCGCGCAGATCGGCGAATTTTCTTTCATCCTCGCCGATCTCGGAATCGGACTCGATCTCCTCACCGCGCGGGCACGCGATCTCATCCTCGGTTCGTCCATCATCTCGATTCTCGCGAATCCATTCCTGGTGGCGCTCGCGAGCCGCATCCATCCCGTCCATCCATCCGGCGAGCCCGTGAAAGAGGATGCCCCGCCCGAATTGCATCCCACGACGCTTGCCCATCACATCGTTCTCGTCGGCTATGGCCGCGTGGGCAACATTGTCGGTCGCGCGCTGAAGGAACGCCACGAGCCCTTCCTCGTCATCGAAGACGCCGACAGACTGGTGGCCGCTTTGCACGAGAGCGCGATCGAAGTGATACCGGGCAACGCGGTTCGCGCGGAGGTTCTGAGGGCGGCGAATGTGCAGGAGGCGAGGCTTCTGTTCATCGCCATCCCGAACGGCTTCGAAGCGGGCCAGATCATCCAACAATCGCGTGCTCTGAATCCGGGTCTTCGAATCATCGCCCGCGCCCATTCCAACGATGAGGTGGACTATCTGCTGAATCTTTCCGCCGACGCCGTCATCATGGGCGAGCGCGAGATCGCGCGCGGCATGATGGAGCACGCCTTCGGCGAGTCCGGGGTGGCATCCACCGATACCGTGGCGCTGGCCACCTGATCCGCACCTCACTAGAATGCGCCGCGCTAAAAGGGGTCACGCACATGCAAATCTCGGCATCGTTCCGGCTGCTTATGGGTGGCGCCGCCGCAGCTTTGGCTTTCGTGGGCATCTGCGGACCGGCGAGCGCCGATGACAGTCAGCGTCTTCTGACCATCGACCATTACGTCCTCACTCACTCCATCGTACCCGCGATCAAGGGCCAGCCTGCGCAGATTTATGTGCGCGAGAAGGCGCGGGCGGCCACCATGGCGCGCGAAAGCGGCGGCGCCAACAACGTCGTCCTTTTCGTGCACGGCGCGGGAACGCCTGCGGAAGTCGCGTTCGATGTTCCGTACCAGGACTATAGCTGGATGGCCTATCTCGCCCGCGCGGGCTTCGACGTCTTCTCGATGGATACGACGGGCTATGGCCGCTCGACGCGGCCCGCTCCCATGAACGATCCCTGCAATCTCGCGCCCGACCAGCAGCCGAGGCTGACGCCCGCCCGTTGCGCGGCCACCTATCCCTATCAGCTCACCACGCTGGAATCCGATTGGAACGATGTCGGCGCGGTAGTCGATTATCTGAGGTCGCTCAGGCATGTCGACCGCATCAGCCTGGTGGGATGGTCGCTCGGGGGCCCGCGCTCCGCGGGCTATGCGGCCCAGCATCCGGACAAAATCGCCAGGCTGGTTCTCTTGGCGCCCGCCTACAATCGCGATGCCAAGGCAAATCCGCCCGGCGAAATTCCGTTCAAGGGCGTGGCCATGAACACGCAGTCGCGCGCGGAGTTCGACGCCAATTGGGACCGGCAGGTGGGCTGTCCGGACCAATATGATCCGGCGGCCTCGCAATCGGTGTGGACCAACATGCTGGCCTCCGATCCCGTCGGCGCGACATGGGGCACGGGTGTCAGGCGCGCGCCGGTGACGACGAGCTGGGGCTGGACCTCCGATGTCGTCAAAAAGACGACGATCCCGATCCTGATGGTTTCGGGGGCGCATGACAAGCAGGTGCCGCAGCAGCGCGTGCGCGACATGTATGCCGATCTCGGTTCGCCGCAGAAAATCTTCATCGACCTGGTCTGCTCGTCTCACAACGCGATGTGGGAGAAGAACCACAGATTGCTGTTCCAGGCTTCGCTCGAATGGCTGCAGAACGGAACCGTGAACGGCATGAAGACCGGCATGCTCCGCTTCGGCTATCCGGATTGAATTAAAGCCTGATCATCCGCAGCCGGAGCGCGTTGGCGATGACGCTGACCGACGACAGCGACATCGCCGCGGCCGCGACGATCGGCGAGGGAAGAATCCCGAAAGGCGGATAGAGGATACCGGCGGCAATCGGTATGCCCAGCGCGTTGTAGACGAAGGCAAGAAACAGATTCTGCCGGATATTGCCCATTGTCGCGCGGCTAAGCGCGCGCGCGCGCGCCAGCGCGGTCAGATCGCCCTTGAGCAAGGCGATGCCCGCACTTTCGATGGCGACGTCGGTGCCCGATCCCATCGCAATGCCGACATCGGCGGCGGCAAGCGCGGGCGCATCGTTGATCCCGTCGCCGGCCATCGCCACCACATGACCCTCGCGCCGGAGCTTCTCGACGATGGCGCTCTTGGCCTCGGGCAGGATGTCCGCCTCGACATCGGCAATACCGAGACGGCGGGCAACGGCTTCGGCGGTCGTGCGATTGTCGCCCGTCAGCATCACGACGCGGATGTTGCCGGCGCGTAGCTGCCCGAGCGCTTCGGGCGCGGCGGGCTTGATCGGATCGGCAATCGCGAAGATTCCCGCCAGCGCGCCATCGATGGCGCCAAAGAGCACCGTTGCTCCTTCCTCGCGCAGACCATCGGCGGATTCGCCAAGCGGCGAATTGTCGATGTGATTTTCGGCGAGAAACACGGACGTGCCCAGCACGAGCTTTCGTCCCCCCGCCGTTCCCGAGATGCCCTTGCCGCCATGGCTGAGAAAATCCGCGGGCTGTTCGAGGCGGAGCCCTCGCGCCTTGGCCGCGGCGATGACCGCCCGCGCAAGCGGATGTTCGCTTGGCTGCTCGGCGCTCGCCGCCAAACGCAGCAATTCGTTTTCTTCGAACCCTGGCGCCACGCCGATCCGAACCAGGGAAGGTTTGCCTTCCGTCAGCGTCCCGGTCTTGTCGACGACCAGGACATCGATTTTTTCCAGGTGCTCGAGGGCTTCGGCATTCTTGATGAGGATCCCCGCCCGCGCGCCGCGCCCTACCCCCACCATGATGGACATGGGCGTCGCCAAGCCGAGCGCGCAGGGACAGGCGACGATCAGAACGGAAACGGCGGCGACCAGACCGAAGACCGCGCGCGGCTCCGGCCCCCAAAACGACCAGGCAACAAAGGCAAGCGCCGCGACCCCGAGCACGCCGGGAACGAACCATCCTGAAACGCGGTCCGCGAGACGCTGAATGGGGGCGCGGCTGCGCTGTGCCTCGGCGACCATCTGCACAATGCGCGCGAGCATCGTGTCGCGTCCCACCTTCTCCGCCTGAATCACGAGGCTGCCGCTTTGGTTGATCGTGCCGCCAATGACGGAGTCCCCGATCGTCTTGCCGACGGGCATGGATTCTCCCGTGACCATCGATTCATCCAGCGAGGAGCTGCCATCGACGACCTTGCCGTCGACAGGGATTTTTTCTCCGGGGCGGACGCGCAAGCGGTCGCTTACCTTCACCTGATCGAGCGCGATTTCCTTCTCCGATCCGCCGCGCACGCGGCGCGCGGTTTTCGGCGCCAGATCGAGCAGCGCGCGGATCGCATGACCGGTGCGCTCGCGGGCGCGCAACTCCAGGACCTGGCCCAGAAGAACGAGCACGGTGATGACCGATGCCGCCTCGAAATAGACCGGGATCGTGCCTTCGGATGTGCGAAACGCCGCGGGAAAAAAGCTCGGGGCCAAAATTGCGGCAAGGCTGTAGCCCAGCGAGACTAAGGTCCCCATGGCGATCAAGGTGAACATGTTGAGGGAGGACGTCACAACCGACCGCCAGCCCCGAACCAGGAACGGCCACCCCGCCCAGACCACGACGGGAATTGCCAATGCCGCCTGAAGCCATTCCGAGGCCTGCGCGGACACCCATGCCGAAAGTAGGGGAAGATGGCCGCCCATCTCCAGGATGACGATGGGAAGACTCAGCGCCGCGCCGGCCCACAATCGCCGCGTCATGCCGGCAAGCTCAGGATTCGGCCCGGAATCCATGTCCACGCCGACAGGCTCCAGCGCCATGCCGCAGATGGGGCACGATCCCGGCCCGATCTGCCGTACTTCGGGATGCATCGGGCAGGTGTAAATGGCCCCTGCCGGAGCCAAGGCCGAAGGTGGCGGCGTGCCGTTCAGATAGCGTGCCGGTTCGCCTAGGAATTTTTGCCGGCAGCCGTCGCAGCAGAAATAATAGGATTGGCCGTCATGCGTCGCACTGTGCCGCGCGCTGCCGGGGTCCACGTCCATGCCGCAGACAGGATCCTTTTCTTTGTGCAACTGCGAAGAGGCCGGGGCCATGTGTTTCGACATCGAAGGGCCGTTTTCCGGCATGGACATCCGGTCTTCCTCACAGCGATAATCGCTTGATAGGTATACCCCCGTACGGTATGTAGCAAGCCATGCAAGATCAGGCGAAAACATCCTGTGCAAGACGGCTTTCGCGTATCGAAGGCCAGGTCCGCGGCATCCTGCGCATGATCCAGGAGGACCGGTATTGCATCGACGTCATGAATCAGATTTCAGCGGTTCAGGCGGCTCTCAAGCGCGTCGAGGAGGAAATCCTCCGCGATCATGTGGCGCACTGCGTCGAACACGCCATCGCCAGTGGGGACAAAATCGACCAGCGCCGCAAAGTGACTGAGCTTATTGAGGTTTTAAAACATGCCGGCCGCTAAGAGATCGGAACATGAATAATCGTCCATTGTGTGATTGCCCCAGGGGATGGAAGGACTTGCTGCGTATAGGACGATAGATAAGATATGGTCTGAACGGGCGCGATATCAGGGGCACGCCCGCCATCGGGACCAGCAACAGGACGCATCTGGAGCTTAACCATGCACATCATGGAAGGTTTTTTGCCGGCCACCCACTGCATATTCTGGGGCGCGATCTCGGCTCCGTTCGTAATCCAGGGCGGCAGGAAGCTCCAACGCATCATGCGCGACCAGCCGCAGATGCGGCTCACTCTGGCGGCCTCGGGCGCCTTCACTTTTGTCTTGTCGGCGCTGAAGATGCCGAGCGTCACCGGCTCCTGTTCGCACCCCACAGGCACGGGGCTCGGCGCGGTGCTGTTCGGGCCGCCGGTGATGGCCGTGCTCGGCGCGATCGTCTTGTTGTTCCAGGCGTTGCTCCTCGCCCATGGCGGCCTCACCACATTGGGGGCGAACATCTTCTCGATGGCGATCGTCGGTCCCTGGGTCAGCTATTTTCTGTATCGATTATGCCGGACGATGGGCCTTTCCATCGCGGTGGGGGTTTTTGTCGGCGCGGCCTTCGGCGATCTCGCCACCTATTTGACCACGTCGGTCGAACTCGCGGCGGCCTATCCCGACGCGGCCAGCGGTTATGTCGGCGCGTTCCTTAAATTCTTCGGTGTCTTCGCGATGACCCAGGTGCCGCTTGCCATCGCGGAAGGGTTCCTGACCGTGGTGGTGATGAACGCGCTTTCCTCCAAGACGCATGTGCTCGAAGAACTCGGCCTGGTGCGGGGGCAGATGTCGTGATCATAAGCTCCCGCCGCACCAACATCCTGCTGTTACTCGGGGTCGTCGTATTGGTGGTGGTTCCACTCGTCTTCATCAAAGGCGAATATGGCGGCAGCGATGACCAGGGTACGGCCGCTATCGAAGCTCTTCGGCCAGGGTATAAGCCCTGGTTTACGCCCATTTGGGTGCCACCGAGCCCGGAGATAGAAAGCCTGCTCTTCGCGCTTCAAGCGGGGCTCGGCGCGGGGGTCATCGGTTATGTGCTGGGCCGCATCCATGGCGCGGTCAGCGCGCGCGACGCGCAGAAGAAATCCACGCCCGGCAATGTCGCACATTGACACCAGCGCCCACCTCAATCGTTGGCGCAAGAAATCGCTGGCGGAAAAATCCCTGCTCGCGATCGGCCTGCTGCTGATCGCGGTTTCGGTGCCATCCTGGCATGCCGCCGTTCTGGTGGCGGCGGTGATGATCGGGGCGACATTGTTCGGTGCCGGCGTGGCGTTTTCGCTCTGGTGGAAGGCGATGACCGCGCCTATCGGTTTTCTGTTCGTCGGCGTATTCACGCTCATCTTCCAAGTGCAATTCTGGCATATCGGGATTGCGCCGCATGGGCTTGAATTGGCGGGCCGGGTGGGCGCGCGCGCCTTCGCCGGATTGACCTGCCTGCTGTTCATCGCCCTGACGACACCGGCCACGGATCTGATCGGGGGCTTGCGCCGCATCGGCGTGCCGGCGGAGATCGCCGAGATGACGCTTCTGATCTACCGCTTCGTATTCCTGCTCACCGATACGGCGGAGACTATGAACGCCGCGCAGGCCGCCCGGCTCGGTCACATCACCTATCAGCGTCACATGAAATCGCTCGGTCTCCTGATCGCCAATTTGATGCCGCGGGCCTTCGCCCGGGCGCAGGCTCTGGAGATCGGTCTCGCGGCGCGCGGCTGGCACGGCGAGCTGCGGGTTCTAAGCCCCGTGAGGCACGCTTCCCCGCTTGGGCTCGGGATCATTCTTGCGCTCGAAGCAGGCGTTCTTCTGATCGGATTGTGGACCTCGTGAGCCTGCTCGAAGCGCGTGCGCTCGTCCACGTCTATCCCGGTAATGTGCGGGCGCTCGACGGGCTGAACTTCCGCATCGAGCGCGGAAAACGCCTGGTGATCCTCGGCCCGAACGGTGCGGGCAAAACCACCATGCTGCTGCATCTCAACGGCACGCTCCGTCCGCAATCGGGCGAGGTGATGCTCGATGGTGAGGTGATGGGGTACGCGGCAGCCTCCCTCACCGCGTGGCGCCGCCGGGTGGGACTTGTGCTGCAGAACGCCGATGATCAGCTCTTCGCGCCTTCTGTCGCGGAGGATGTGTCGTTCGGTCCGCTCAATCTGGGGCTCGACGAGGCCGAGACCCGCCGGCGCGTGACCACAGCGCTCGCCGCGATGCATATTTCGCATCTGGCGGAGCGCTCGACCCATATGCTGTCCGGCGGCCAGAAGCGGCGCGTGGCCATCGCCGGGCTGGTGGCCATGCAGCCGGAGATCCTGCTGCTGGACGAGCCCACGGCCGGGCTCGATCATGAGGGCACCGAAGACCTTCTGGACGTGTTGGAAGGCTTGGAACGCGACGGCACGACGCTTGTGTTCAGCACCCATGATGTGGAGCTGGCTTATCGCTTTGCCGATGAGGTCGCGGTGTTCGAGGGCGGGCGGATTCTGGCGCAGGGTCCGATTGCCGCGACGCTCACCGATACCGAACTGGTGAAGCGCGCCAAGCTCGGCACGCCGTTTCTGCTGAAGCTGGGCCTGCGGGCGCGCGAATTGGGAATTCTGGGGCCTGACGAACCTATGCCGCGTACGCCCGCCGCCGCACTCAGATTGCTCGATCTGGTCGGCGTCAAATAGCCGTCACACCAGCGGCCAAATCCAGAATATCGCGCCGATAGCGGCAATGAAGGCGCCACTCAGCACCTCGCCATAGCGTTCGAACGAACCCAAACGCACGCGCTGAAGTCCGGCCGTCGAGTACACGCACAACACCATATAGGTGGCGATGGTGCTGATGGCGAAGACAAGCGCCATCGTGACGATGAGGCCGATGCCATATTGGCCGGCGGCAAAGAATGCCGGAATGCCTTCGATCATCGGTGACGAGCCCAGAATGAGCAGCAACGCGGTGCGCACGCTCGTCTTGTGGCGATGGACATGGGCGGGCGGCGCGGTCTCGATGTCCGGCGTAACCGGATGCGAGGAATCCGCGCTGTGATCGTGCCAATGCGCGTGCACCGATCCGTGACGGTGGGCATGGGCATGGCGCGTGAGCAAAGCCGTGTCGCCATGCGACGGCGCATAGAGCGGATCGTCCGCCGCCGGCTCCGGCTCCGCATGCCCGTGATGATCATGCTCATGGAACGCCGTCCGATAGATGTGCGCGTGGCCGCCATGCTCGACCGTCACCACCACATCGAACCGATGCGGTTCGGGAATCTCTTCGACCGATTCCCAATATCTGCCGTGATTGGCGAACATATACAGCTCGCCGCCACCGTCTTCCCGCCGCGTCTCGACGCGAAATGCATCCGCATGGGGTGCGGTGAGGCGGAAGCGCGGCGGCACGCCCGCCTCGAAGATCGACAGCGCGATGGTGCCGTCATCCGTCGCGATTGCCTGGAGCTCCGGCCCATGGGCGGAAGCGGCGTGTCCGCCATCCTCGTGACCATGACCATGACCGTGCAAATGCGGAAACGCGTGGCTGTGCCCGTGTCCATGCCCGCCGTGCAGCTCCCGCCACGCCGAAATCGCGATCCAGCCGCCGAACGCGATCAGCGCCAGGCTGGACACCGTGTTGACGATCTGGCCGAAGCGCTCCGCGAACGCGACACCGGCCAGCCACACGACGGAGGCGATCAACAGAGTCGAAAGCACATGTCCGGTCGCGGCCTGCAACGAGGCACGCGCCGTTTCGCCCTTCGACCACGCCTGCTGCCGCGCGATCAGCGTGATCGGCACCCAATGATCCGGCACGATGGTGTGCAGCACGCCGACCGCCGCGACGGCGCCGACCAGAAGCAGCTCGGGTCCGAAGATCATTCATCGTCTCCATGCGCGTGCGGGTGATCGGGATCGTGGCGATGCGGATGGGTGTGGCGGGTGCCGTCGGCATGGGCGTGTTCATGTTCGTGGAACACGATCTCCAGATGCCGGCCGAACGCATCGGCGATCCGGCACAGCGTCTTGAGGCTCGGAACATGATCGCCGCGCTCCAGGCGCGAGATCATCGATTCGGTCATGCGCAGGCGCCGCGCGAGCTGCTTTTGCGTCTCCTGCGTATGGGCGCGCAGATCGAGCAGCTTGCGCGCGCAATGGGCGGCAAGCGCCGTGCTGTCGTTGCTGCTGCGCTTGGCGGCTGTCTGGCGGGATTGTTTCATATCATCCCTCAACATATGGGGAGGCGAAGCCCTATCGGGGACTTCGCAAATTTGCGAAGGTCTTTACTTAGCAAATCTGCGAAGTTCGCGCAACCACAGGTAAAGACCTCTTAAACGGCGTCTCGAGGTCGCAACTTAAGACGTGCGTCATCTTCGGGATGGGGAGACGCGGCAGGCGATATCGCCGTGACCGGCCCGTGATTATTTCAGCTTCAGCATCCGCTCCGCATTGAGCTGATAGATCTTGCGCCGCTCGTCCTCGGTGATGTCGATCTCATCGAGCACCTTGATGATGTCGCGGATGAACAGCGGTCCGCCTTCGGGATCGAACGGGCAATCGCTGCCGAACAGCACGTGATCGCAGCCGAAGAAATCGATGCCGCAGCGCGTCCCCGATTTGGAGCCGTTGATGGCGGTGTCGGCGAAGAACATGCGGAAATAATCCACCGGCCGGCGGTTCTTTTTCTTCATGTTGGCGACGATCTCGCCATAGGCCGGTTCCGCGCCTTCGCGCGTGCCGAGCTGATCCAGGCCAAGACCGACACGCGCTTCCAGGAACGGAACCATCGCGCCCAGATGATGGGTGATGATCTTCAAATTCGGCCAGCGGTCGAAGAAGCCCGAGAACACCATCCGCGCCATGGCGGCGCTGGTTTCATAGGGCCAGCCAAAGCACCACCAGATGTCGTATTTGGAACCGCCCTCGTTCGGGTAGTCGGCGAATTTCTGCGGCCGCGTCGGATGCATCCAAATCGGCAGATCGTAGGAATGCATCAGCTCGAAGATGGGCGCGAGTTCGGGATCGTCCAGCGCGCGCCCGTTGACGTTGGTCATGATCTGGATGCCGCGCGCATCCAGCGTCTCCACGCTGCGCCGGATTTCGGCGAGTGCCGCCTTGACATTGTTCATCGGCACCGAGGCCGCGAAGGCCGGGAACTGCTTCTTATGTTTGGCGACGATCTCGGCCATGCCGTCATTGGCGAGCCTGGCCATGTCCGGGGAGGTCTCCGGCGGCGCCACATATTCGATGGCCGGCATGGAAAGGGTGAGTATCTGCTGATAGTCCGGACCGAACTCCTCCATCATCTTCAGACGCGCATCCAGATTGTAGAGCACCGGGATCTCGAGCCAGCGCCGCACCGCGGCTTTGTTCGGGATCACTTCGACCATTTTGTCGAAATAGGCCTTGGGAAAGATGTGCGGAAAAATGTCGATTTTCTTCACGGGAGCAAGGCCTTTCGGATGCGGGAAATGGCAGCGCGCGGGACCTTAGACCGGCCCGTTCCCAGGCGGCAAGCGTTGCATCGCCCAAACGCCACTGCTAGCACCTTCGCAAGCCAAGGATTTCCATGAACGCCACGCCACCTGCAAGAGGAACGCCCGCCGCCGAGGCGGCAAGACGGCGCACTTTCGCGATCATCTCGCACCCCGACGCGGGCAAGACGACGCTGACCGAGCAATTGCTGCTTCTGGGCGGCGCGATCCGGCTGGCCGGCGCGGTGAAGGCGAGGGGCGAGGCGCGGCGCGCGCGCTCGGACTGGATGCGGATCGAGCAGGAACGCGGCATCTCGGTCACCACCGCGGTGATGACGTTCGAGTTCGAGGACACGGTGTTCAATCTTCTCGACACGCCGGGCCATGAGGATTTCTCGGAAGACACCTATCGCACACTGACGGCGGCGGATTCGGCGGTGATGGTGATCGATGCCGCCAAGGGCATCGAGGCCCAGACGCGCAAATTGTTCGAGGTCTGCCGCCTGCGCGACATCCCCATCATCACCTTCATCAACAAGATGGACCGGGAGGCGCGCGATCCCTTCGAGCTTGTCGACGAGATCGCCGACCAGCTCCAGCTCGAATGTGCGCCCCTGAACTGGCCGGCCGGATCGGGGCTGAATTTTCGCGGCGTGTTCGATCTGGAGGCAGATGATTTCGTCAAATTCGCCAGCGGTGAACCCAGAACGAAGGATTTGAGCACGCTCGCGGAGGACGAGCGGGCGAAGCTGCGCGAAGATGTCGAGCTGGTGCGCCATGCGTCCACGCCCTTCGATCTCGAAACCTATCGCGGCGGCCACATGACGCCGGTGTTCTTCGGCGCGGCGCTGAAGAATTTTGGCGTCCGCGGGCTTTTGCAGGCGCTCGCGCGGCTGGCGCCGCCGCCGCGCGCCCAGGCCGCTCAGGCGCGTGAGGTTCAGCCGGACGAAAATCAGGTCACCGGGTTTGTCTTCAAGGTCCAGGCCAATATGGACCCCAACCATCGCGACCGGGTGGCGTTCCTGCGTCTCTGTTCGGGGCGCTTTCAGCGCGGCATGAAGCTGAAGCAATCGGGCACCGGCAAGACCATCGGCGTGCACAATCCGATTCTCTTTTTCGCCCAGGAGCGCGAAGTGGTGGATGAGGCGTGGCCCGGCGACATCATCGGCATTCCCAATCATGGCGTGCTGCGCGTCGGCGACACGCTGAGCGAGAGCGAAGACCTCGTCTTCACCGGCATCCCCAATTTCGCGCCGGAAATCCTGCGCCGCGTGCGCCTGTTCGACGCGATGAAGGCCAAGCATCTGAAGCGTGCGCTGGAAAGCCTCGCCGAGGAAGGCGTGACGCAGGTGTTCAGGCCGCTGTTGGGCGCGCAATGGACGGTGGGGGTCGTCGGTCAATTGCAGCTCGACGTGCTGAAAAGCCGGCTGCGCGATGAATATAGTCTGGATGTGGATTTGGAAGCATCGCCTTACGAGACGGCGCGCTGGGTGGCGGGCACGCCCGACGAGGTGGCGAAATTCCGCGATGCCAATCGCGGCCAGATGGCGGAGGATCGCGACGGGGGCGCGGTATTCCTGGCGAAGAGCGCCTGGGAATTGGGCTATGTCGGCGGGAAATTTCCGGAGATCCGGTTCTTGAAGACGCGCGAACGCAGCTACGCCGCCGAAACGGCGTAATCATTCCCCGTCGATGATCGCCCAATCATTGGGGTAGAAGCCGTTGAAGCCGGTGCGCAGCGCGATGGAATAGGCGCCCATATTTTCGAAGACGATATAATCGTCCTGCTGGATCGTTTGCGGCAGGAGGAGCGGACGCGGCAGCACGTCCAGCGTGTCGCAGGTGGGGCCGAAAATCTTGAACGGCTTCAGCTCGCCGCGCCGTTCGCGCACGCGTCCGCTTGGCCCGAAGGAATAGACGCGGCGCGGATAATCCGCGGTCCAGGCAGGGACGGAGAGTTCATCGAAGCTGCCATAGATGCCGTCATTCAGGAATAGCTGGTCGTCGCGGCGCAGGATCACGCGCGCGGCCAACGACACGCCTTCCGCGCACAGCGCCCGGCCGGGCTCGCAGAAGACATCGCTGTCTTTTTCCATGGGAAAATCCACAATCGCCTCGCGGATGGTGTCGAAATACCAATGCGAGGGCGGCGCGTCATTGCCCAAATAAGGGCCGGGAAAACCGCCTCCGACATCGAGCGCGGTAATCGTAACGCCGCCCGCCGTCACCGCGCGGCGCGCCAGCTCCACGGCCTGGGCATAGGTGAAAGGAGAAAGGCATTGCGAGCCAACATGGAAGGTGAGGGCCGGTTTCGCGCCCGCGCTCGCGATGCGCTTCAAAAGACGCCCGGCATTAACCGGCGTGGTGCCGAATTTGCTGGACAGCTCCAGCATGGCGCCGCCCAGGGGCGTGGCCACGCGCACGAAGATGCGCAAGCCCTTTCCGCCGTCGGTTTCGCCAAGCAGCTTGTCGAGTTCCGGATCGCAATCGACCACGAAATCGGTCAGCCCATACTCGCGCACGGCGGTCCCGGCCTCGCCCGGAATGCGCACCGGCGCCATGAAATGGCAGGTCGAATCGGGATAGCGGCCGCGGATCAGCGCGATCTCGGCCAAGGAAGCGGTGTCGAAATGGCGGATGCCGGCCGCATAAATCTGGTCGAGCACGTGCAAGGCCGGATTGGCCTTGACCGCATACATCGTGGTGCCGGGGAAGGATTGCAGGAACCGACTTGCCGCCTCGCGGAAACGCGCTGGGTGCAGCGTGTAATAGGGCAGCGTCGGATGGGTCTTTTCCAGCAGCGCGGCGAAGGAAGGATAGTCCGCGAGCGGGTGGACAGGATCGAGTCCGGAAGATCGGGGCGCCGGCTGGATATTCATGGACGCGTTACCCCAAAGAAGGCGCGCTTTTTAGGCGCACGGGGGACGAGGGTCAAGCAATACGGCGCAGCGGGGGCCGGACGGCGCAGCGGGAGGCTGGCATTCACGATCAACTGCTGCAATCGCCGGACATCGGATCGCGCGGAATGCCTAATGTGCCCTCGATCATCTTCTCGTGCTCGGCCGAGGTGATCTGATCCATGGCCTGCCGCGCGAATTTGAAATCGTCCGATTTGCAGGATTTCAAGCCGGCCAAAGCGCGTTTGATGTTGTCGTTCTCGACACCGGAAAGGATCCGGTTGGGGTCGTTCTTGGCGTTCGCGCGAATGAAGCCTTCGAGATTCGTCCGCATGCGCTGATAGCGGGCGTCGCGATCCGCCGCCAGGGGCACGTGACAGGCATCCATCTCCGCCTTGTAGACGCGCATCAGCATGTACATGCAGGCCACCGAGGTTTCCGCATGAGCCGCCGCCAACGGCGCCACCACCATCGCCGAGGACAGAAACAACGACACAAGGCTTTTGCGCATGGATGCGCCTCCAGGAAAGGCCACAGAAAATAACGTCAGAGGCCCATAAAAGGTTCGCGAAGTTAACAATTCAAGAGGTCGAAATTGTGGCTGCGGCCCGCTTGGCGGCACGCAATTCGCGGATGGTGGCACGTCCATCGAAAGCGGGTTGATAGACATTGCTGATTTCCGAAAACGCGGCCTCGATCTGCGCAAAGGGAATGTTCTGTGCGATGTCGAAGACGTCCACGCCGACGCGCGCATAGAATGCCATCTGATCTTTCAGGAAATGGCCGGTGACCCGGATTTCGCCGGTGTAGCCGAGCCGGGTACGGGCAAGACGCGCCCAGGAAAATCCGCGTCCATCCTTGAAATAAGGCACATGCAGGACGATGAGCGCGAGCCTGTGGATGTGCTCGCCGAGGATTTGCGGGGTGTCGCCCGTCTCCAGCCGAACACCAAGCGGCGTCTCACGCGCCAGAAGCGGCGTTGTCTCGGCCAGGAAGCGCTTCAGCGGCACGACGATGGCGCCGTGCGGCAGGGATTCGTCATCGCCAACCGCGACGAACAGGTCCTCGACCGTGCGTGCCCGCCCGTGTTCGAGCTTAACGAGCATATAGACGCTCCTTGAAGGGAACAGCCCCGACGCGGCGATAAGTGTCGAGGAAGCGTTCCCCCTTCTGGCGCATATCCGTATAGGTGCCGATCACGTTTTCCACGGCGTCCACGATGCCTTCGGTGTCGAAGCCGGGACCCATGATTTCGGCCAGGCTCGCATCTTCCGCGCCGGAGCCTCCAAGCAGGATCTGGTAATTCTCGACCCCCTTCCGATCCACGCCCAATATGCCGATATGGCCGACATGATGATGACCGCAGGCATTGATGCAGCCGGAAATCTTGATCTTCAGCTCACCCAGATCGTGTTGGCGTTCAAGATCGGCGAAACGCTTGGCGATCGCCTGCGCGATGGGGATGGAACGCGCATTGGCAAGATCGCAATAATCCAGGCCGGGGCAGGCGATGATGTCGGTGACGAGGCCGTGATTGGCGGTGGCAAGCTCAAGCGGCACGAGTTTCTGCCACAGCGCGAAGAGATCGGAGCTGCGCATATGCGGCAGCACCAGATTCTGCTCGTGCGTCACGCGGATTTCGGCCTGCCCGAACGTATTCATGAGAGCGGCGATGGCGTCCATCTGCTCCGATGAACAATCGCCCGGAGTCTTGCCGATGGGTTTGAGAGAGAGTGTCGCGATGGCGTAGCCCGGCATCTTGTGGGGCGCGACGTTGGTCTTCACCCAATCGGCGAAATCGGAATGGCTCCGTTTGGCTGCTTCGAACGCCTCGCATCGTGCCGGTAGCGTCTCAAACGGCGGGTCCGCGAAATAAGCGCCGATGCGCGCGAGTTCCTCGGCGGGAAGCTCAAGCACCCCTGTCTTCTTGATCTCGATGAATTCGGCTTCTACGCGGCGGCGCATCTCCTCGATGCCGATCTGATGGACCAGGATCTTGACGCGCGCCTTATGGATGTTGTCGCGGCGCCCGGCCTCGTTGTAGACGCGCAGGATCGCCTCGCAGAAGGCCAGGATGTCGGGCTTCGCAACGAAGGAACCGATTTCCAGCGCGAGATAAGGCGTGCGCCCGAGGCCGCCGCCGACATAGACGCGGTAGCCCAGTTCGCCCGAATCGTTGCGGATGACCTTGATCGCGATGTCGTGGATCAAAAGCGCTGCCCGGTCCTCGTCCGAGGCGATGACGCAGAACTTGAACTTGCGCGGCAGGAACGAGAATTCGGGGTGCAGCGTCGACCATTGGCGCAGGATTTCGGACAGGATGCGGGGATCTTCCAGCTCACCGGCGGCCGCGCCCGCGAATGGATCGGCGCTGATGTTGCGCACGCTGTTGCCGCTGGTCTGGATGCAGTGCATCTCGACTTCGGCGAGTTCCACCAGCATGTCGGGGACGCGCGGCAGTTGCGCCCAATGGAGCTGGAGGTTCTGCCGCGTGGTGAAATGGCCGTAGCCGCGATCATATTTGCGCGTGAGATGAGCAAGTTTGCGCAACTGGCGCGCGCTCAGGGTCCCATAGGGAATGGCGATGCGCAGCATGTAAGCGTGAAGCTGAAGATACAGCCCGTTCATCAGCCGCAACGGCTTGAACTCGTCCTCGGTCAGCTCGCCGGAAATCCGCCGCGCCACCTGGCCGCGGAACTGCTCGGCGCGCTCGCGCACGAATTGCGCGTCGAATTCGTCATAGCGGTACATCAGCCAGTCTTCTTTCCAAGGCCAGTCTTCTCTCCAAGGTCCGTCTTCTTTCCAAGGTCCGCCTGCTTTCCCAGATCCGTGCGGACGGTAGGTCCTGCCGCGCGGACCGCCTCGCGCACCTTCACCGGCACCGTGCGCCCCGCCGTTTCGTGGGCCTCGAAGAGATAGGGCGCCACGATTTCGCCACTGCGCACGAATTCGCCCGCACCCTTGAGCGCCGCCTCGGCAACGGCCCCGGACATCAATTCGGCCTCATCAAGCCGGGAAACCCAGCGGCCCTGGTTCCAGTAAGCAACTTCGCCGAGCTTCAGCCGATTGGCGGTTAGGATTTGCATGAGAAAAGCGCACCTTGCAAAGCGGGGGCTAAAATCACATTCCGGATCGGAGAAATCAAGAGATCACATAATTTTCGTGTAAATATTTCTAATTAACATGATTTATTTGTTATATATCTTTCTTGAGCGCGCTCTCATGCCATTTGCGGAGCACTAGATATTCCACGAGCGCCAGCGCGAAAAAGATCATAACCCCCAGAGCCGCAAGAAGAAACAACGCCGCGAACATGGTGGCGATCTGCAACCGGTTGCCCGCTTCCACGATGCGCCAGGCAAGCCCCGTGGCGGTGCCGGAGCCCGCGCCATATTCCGCCACCACGGTGCCGATGAGAGCAAGTCCGCCGGATGTCTTCATGGCGTTGAGCAGAAAGGGCAGGGCGGTGGGCAGGCGCAGCCGGGTGAGAATTTGCCAGTTGGAGGCGCCGTGCAGCCGGAACAGATCAACCAGATTGTGATCGGCGGAGCGCAAACCCAGCGTGGTGCCCGAGAGGATCGGAAAGAAGGCGACAATCCAGGCAAGGATCAGAAGCGCCAGATCGATATGCGCAAATCCCACCCAGATGACGATCAAGGGCGCGATGGCGACCACCGGCGTCACTTGCAGGATCACCGCATAGGGATAAAGCGCCATTTCGACGATGCGGCTTTGCGAAAAGAACACGGCCAGGGCGACCCCGCTGACGACCGCAAGCAGAAAGGCCAGCAGCGTGATCCGTAAGGTCGTCCAGAGGGAGGCCATCAGCGAGGGAAAATCAGCGATCAATGCCGCCCAGATCGCCGATGGCGCCGGCAGCACGAAACGCGGAATGTCATAAGCCGCGACGAGCCCTTCCCAGAGGGCCAGCACCGCCACGCCCAGCGCGAGCGGAAGCAACAGGCGGAGCGTGCGGGACACATTCATCATGCCGCCGCCTTGGCCGCGGCATCGCGAAGCCCGCGCGAGACAGCCCGCGCGGCCTCGGCGAATTCGGGCGCCATCCGCCATTGCGATGTGCGGTCCGGCGGCGAGGCAAGCCGGAATTCCTGTGCGACGCGGCCGGGGCGCGGCGTCATGGTCACGATTCGGGTCGACAGGAACGTGCTCTCATAAACGCTGTGGGTGACGAAGACGATGGTGAGTCCATCTTCGCGCCAGAGCTTCAGCAGATCCTCGTTCAACGCATCGCGGCTGATCTCATCGAGCGCCGCGAAGGGCTCGTCCATCAACAGAAGCTGCGGTTTGGCGGCCAACGCGCGCGCGATGGAAACGCGCATCCGCATGCCCCCGGAAAGCACGCGCGGGTAGGCACCGGAGAATCCCGTGAGGCCGACACGCGCCAGGGCGCGTTCAGCCTCTGCATCGGCGTCTGCCCGCGCTACGCCCGCCAGGTCGAGCGGCAGACGCACGTTGTCGCGCACGATAGCCCAGGGCATGAGTGTCGGATCCTGGAATACGAACCCGATGCGGGGCTTAGTACGCGGCCAATCCAGCGTGCCGGCGCTCGGCGCCAGAAGCCCGGCGATGATGCGCAAGCTGGTGGATTTGCCGCATCCCGACGGGCCCAGCAGGGACAGGAACTCCCCCCTCTCGATCGCGAGACCGAGTGGACCAAGTGCCTTCACGCCATTGCTGAAGACGCGCTCGACGGCGCGCAACGACGCAACGATGGTCATATTCCTGCCACTCCGCCGCGCGGGTATCTCCTGCGGGGACCGTAACAGCGTGGGATGAAATTTATCACCGTGATTTTCGCGGCACCTCCCAACCAGCACAGCTATTAGGCCCTTAACGCGGGACCGCGCCCTTGGCGCGGAACGCATAAGCGATGAAGTGGAGGCAGGCGGTGGCATTGTGGCGTTTGATATTTCCTCTCCTATGTTCTGCGTTCATACCCGAGATGGCATGGGCCGATCCCATCCCGGAGCCCGTTGCGCGGATTATCCTGAAGGCCGCCGGGAGCGGGGATCCCGCGACCCTGCAATCGGTTGTGGATATCGCCAAGGCGACCAATCCGGCTTCGGTTGCGGAAATCGACGCGCTCGCGGCCCGATTGCGCAAGGAGGCGGAGGCCACGCGAATCGCAAAGCTGAGTTCGGAAACATTCTTCGAGGGCTGGACGGGCGAAGGGGAAGCCGGCGCGTCCCTGACGACAGGCACGTCCGATAACAAGACGCTCGCGCTCGGCGTGCATCTCAACAAGGAAGACCTCGAATGGCGTCACAAGATCGCGGCCGTCGCCAATTATCAAAGCAGCGACGATGTCACGACCTCGGAAAGCTATCTCGCGAGCTATGAAGGAAATTACCGGTTTGCGCCGCGCCTTTACGCTTTTGGTTTGCTGCAATGGGAACAGGACAGGTTCGCCGGTTTCAACGCCCGTTATTCGGAATCGTTCGGCGCCGGCTACACGATCGTCGATACGCCCGCGTTCAACTGGCAGATATCGACCGGCCCGGCGCTCCGCCAGACCCGGCGGGTCACCCATGAAGCGGAAAGCGACGCCTCCATCCGAGCCGACACCCTGCTGCTCTGGAATCTCAGTCCAAGCACCGCGTTCAACGAAGAGCTCGGCACCTATGCCGGGGGAAGCGACAGCACCTATTTTTCCACGACGTCGCTGACGACCAAGATCATGGGAAACCTTTCGGCGCGCACGTCTTTCAACATCACCTCGGAAAGCAATCCGCCCCAAGGCATCGACAACACCAACACGATCACACGCTTGACCCTGGTCTATAGTTTTTGAAATGCCGCGAGGGCCGATGGGGGCTGCGGCGTTACTTTGCTGCCGCGTGCCGATCGTTCAGCGCGTAGCCCTTGTCGATGAATTGCAGCGTATAGGCGTCGCGATAATCCAGGTTCGCCGGATACACGTTCTGTTTCGACATGACGTCGAAGAACTCCTGCCAGCGGGCATCGGTCATCGCGCCAAGACCGAGCCGCTCGGCGTCGCCGGACAGCGCGATGCCATAGGTCTTCATCTTGTCGATGGCCTGGGCGAGCACATCGTCGGTCATATCGGGATTGTCGCGCTTGATGAGCGCATTGCCTGCCGAGGGATCGCCATAGAGATAATGCATCCAGCCTTCGATGCTGGCATCCACGAAGGCCTGCACGGCATCAGGATGTTCGGCGATCCATTTCTCGGGCACCAGAACCATGTTTGCATAGCCGGGATAGCCGGCGTCGGCGAGCGGGAAGACCTGGGGCGTGAACTTGCCTTCCTTTTCGACCGTATAGGGTTCGGACGTCAGATAACCTTCCTGTATCGCATTCTTGTCCACCAGGAATGGCGCCAGATTGAAGGTGTATTTGCGGATTTGGCTATCGGCGAACCCGAATTTCGTCTTCAGCCAGGGCCAGAACGTCACCGTCGACGCGTCGCCGATCATGATGGGTTTTCCTTTCATGCCGGCAATGGATTTGATGTCGTCGCGCGGGTGCGTGATGAGCACTTGGGGGTCCTTCTGGAAGACCGCCATGACCGCTTTGATCTTGGCCCCTTCGCGGACGAGGTTCAGCGCGATGAAATTGTTTGAGCCCATCCCGAAATCGGCCGCGCCTCCGGCTAGCAATTGCGGCACGTTCACCGCGGCTCCGCCCTGGAGAAGGGTGACGTCCAGGCCGCGGCGGGCATAGAGCCCTTCGGCGAGCGCCTGATAGAATCCGCCATGCTCGGCCTGCGCCTTCCAATCGGTGACGAAGCCGATATGCACCTGCGGCTTTGCCGGGGTTGGCGTTTTCGGCGTTTCGGCGGGGCCGCACGCCGTCGCCGCGAGCAATGCCGCGGCGGCAAGGCATCGTCCGAGCCCACGCATATGACGCTCCTTCTTGGATGACCCATGAGGCTTAAATGACCCATGAGGGTGCAGGCATGGGCGCGGAGAAGCAAGCTCAAGGGATGAGTGGCGGGGTTTGACGCGCAGGCCGGCCCTGACCGGTCTGGAAAACCTGACGTTCTCCGGTTTCGCCGTTTTCAAACACAAAGGTCTCGCCCGGCGGTGCGGGCGGTGTTGCATGGGTCCTGGCCTCCGATGTCTCCGGAGGAGGGGAGATGTCTTTCGACGCCGGCCCCGATGCGATGTTTGCATGTCCGCCGCCGAACAGATGATCGAAGAAATTCCCGATTCCGTCGAGGCCGCGCTGGATCGGATTATCGCCCCCCTGCGGTGTGTTGCCGTCTTCCGCGATGAAAGGCGGCACAGGTTCGGCGCGCGGCAGATGCGTGTGCGGACTGTTCTTCAGTGCGGTGCGCATGAAGCCGCTCCAGATCTGCGCCGGCAGCGAGCCGCCGGTGATTTTTTTCATGGGTGAGAAATCGTCATTGCCGACCCAGACGCC
>DASYEG010000091.1:0-8812 GCA_036499145.1 Micropepsaceae bacterium
CAATTGGCATGAGCAAGAAAGTTCCCCGCCTGGAAATGGAGCAACTTGCGCCAAACGTCCAGGAAACGCTCGCGGCCCGCGTGAAGCGTCTTGGCTATCTCGGCGAGTTCTTCAAATGCTCCGGCCACAATCCCGACGTGCTGGTCCCCTTCATGGAGATGACGGAGGCGTTGAAGGAAGCCTTGCCCGACCGGCTGACGGAAGTCGGCTCGCTGACAGTTGCGGGCCTCATGGGCAATGATTATGAGCGCAATCAGCATGAGCGGCTGTCCGAGAAGCTTGGCTTCGGACGCGATTGGGTGGCGGCGGTCAACCGGCTTCAGCCTGATGCTCTAGGCCCGATGAGCGAGGACGAGCGCGCCGTGCAACGACTGGCGCTGGCGCTGATCGCGCGCCACGGCAAAAACGTCGATGCGGAGTTCGACGCGTTGATCGAGCGCATCGGCCACCGTCAGGCCATGGCGGTGTTGTTTCTCATCGGACGCTATGTCATGCACGCCTATGTGGTGAATGCGCTCAATCTCGCGCCGCCTGTGCCCTCGATTTTTGCCGGAGACAAAGCGTGACCGATCCCCTGTGGATCACCGAAGCCGACGTCGTGGCCGCGCTCAGCCTGCCCGAAGCCATTCCCGCACTTGAGGCGGGGCTGCGGCTGGAAGCGGCCGGCACCGCTCGCAACATGGAAAAGACCCATCAGATCTGGGGCGGCCATCACACGCTGCACGCCATCGGCGCGGTGGTGGAAGGCGCTCATATCGTCGGCACCAAGACCTGGGCGCACACCGCCGGCGGCGCGACGCCTCTGGTCACGCTGTGGAACAGCGATACCGGAAAACTCGAAGCCATCATCGAGGCGTTCGCGTTGGGGCAGATGCGCACCGGCGGCATCTCGGGCGTGGCCACGGCGCGCATGGCGCGCGAGGATGCGGACGAGCTCGCCATCGTCGGCACCGGCAAGCAGGCGCTTCCCCAGGTGATGGCGGTCGCCGCCGTCAGGCCGTTGAAGCGCATTCGGGTCTTCAGCCCGACGCCGGAAAACCGTTGTGCCTTCATGGCGCGATTGGAGACATTGCTCCCGGCGGCAAGGCTGATCGAGGCCACATCGGTCGAAGCCGCAGTGAAGGATGCACCGATCGTCACGCTGGTGACGCGCGCGCGCGAACCCGTTCTCACCGCGGCGATGATCGCGCCAGGAACCCACCTGAATGCGGTCGGGGCGATCACGCCGGAGCGCGAGGAATTCACCCAGGATGTGTTCGGCCGGGTTGGGGCAATCGCTGTGGACATGGTGGAGTCGGTCAAATCGCTGAGCGCTGAATTCGTCACGCGCTTCGGCGCCGGCGATTGGTCGGCGGTACGGCCTTTGTCGGAATTGGTGGCGGTGAACGCGACGCGTCCGAAGAACGCCGACATCACGTTGTTCAAGGCGATGGGGATGGGCTTATCCGATCTCGCGCTCGGCATCGAGATTTTGAAACGCGTGCGTGCAAGCGGCGGCGGGCGGCCGATCCCGAGCCCCAAGCCCGCCCAACCGCGTTTGGTTTCATAATCACCCGCAGGAGGGACATAGCGTGAAACGTCTCGTCGCCCTGTCTGTTCTCGCAGTGATCGCGCTGGCTGAGCCCGCTTCCGCCAAGACGATCCTCTTCGTCGGTAACAGTTTCACCTATGGCGAGCTGTCGCCCGTGCGGCACTACAAGGCTAACACCGTCACCGATCTCAACAAGACCGCTATCGGCGGGGTGCCTGCGCTGTTCAAGGCCTTCGCGACAGAGGCCGGGCTCGATTACGACGTCAGCCTCGAAACCGTGCCTGGCGTCGGGCTCGATTATCATTATGCCGAGAGGCGTTCGCTGTTCGACCGCAAATGGGATGCGGTCGTTTTGCAGAGCTACAGTACGCTCGACCAGAATCATGCCGGCGATCCCGGCATGCTGACCAAATACGCCGGACTGTTTTCCGACATGTTCCATAAGCGCAATGCGGACGTGAAAATCTACCTCACCGCGACCTGGAGCCGTGCTGACATGACCTATCCCAATGGCATGCCCTGGCACGGAAAACCCATCACCCAGATGGGTAAGGATGTCGATGCCGGTTACAGAATCGCGGCCCAAAAAGCGCCGGGGATCGCGGGCGTTGTCCCCGTAGGCCTTGCCTGGAACGAGGCTATCGACAAGGGAATTGCCGATCCCAATCCGTATGACGGCATCGCGGCAAACCAGATCAATCTCTGGGCTGTCGACAATTATCACGCCAGCACTTACGGCTATTATCTGGAGGCGCTGTTGGTGTTCGGACGGGTCACGGGCATCGATCCGCTGAAGGTCGGTGACCACGAAAAAGCCATCGGCGAACTGTCACTGGACCCAGCGGTGATCCGCAAACTCGAACAGATCGCCCATGACGAATTGGCCGCGCATTGAGGATCACGGAGTTGACCATGCGTAACGATTATTTCCGCGACTGCACGGGCGCCACGCCCAGGCCGCTGGACCTTTGGGAGCCGATCGTCATTCCCAAGGAGGAGATCGACGCGGAGATTGAACGTCTGGCCAATCTGCCAACGCCCGCCAATGGCAGGCGCCGCTCCGTCTTTGTCCATCCGCGCAATCAGAAATCGCAAGGTCTGGCGCCCGGCATCGAAGTGGCGCTCGATGTGCTGAAGCCCGGCGAGCGCACCGTGCCCTACCGCCAGAATTCGACGCAGGTGAATTTCGTCATCCAAGGCCGTGGCACGTCCGTGGTGGGCGGGCGGCGCTGGGACGTGAATCTCTATGACGTCTGGAACACGCCTTCGATGCAGCCCTATTGGCACCAGAACACCGGCGACGGATTGTTCGTGCGACTTACCTATTCCAATGCCGCGCTGATGGAGATGATGAACGTCCATTATGTCGAGGAGAATCCACCGCCCGTGCAGGCCGTCGCGCATGAGGCGCTGTCGGAGGAAGACAAGAAACGCCGCGCCAGCCCCTTCGGCACGTTCAAGCTGAACGAGGAGGGCGCCTGGCTGATGCCTTATGAAATCCTGATCAATCCGCCGACGGTGGAATCGCCCGCGCTGCATTGGCCATGGGCCGAGGTGAAGTCGCATCTCGACAAGCTCGAAGCGCTCGGCAAGGATTATGTCGGGCGGCGGCTCTATCTGCTCTACAATCCGATGACGGGCCGCACCAATGGCACGACGCCGAATTTCTTCGCGACCATGACGATTCGCCCGCCAAAAATCGTGGACCGCCCGCACCGGCACACGTCGGCGGCGATCAATTATTATTTTCACGGCACGGGCCGCTCAACCGTCGAAGGCAAGGTCTATCAATGGAAGGCGGGCGATCTGATGCTCTCGGCGCCCGGCTGGGCGGTTCACAATCACGCCTCGCATGACGATTACGTCTATGAGCTGACGGTGCAGGATCAGCCGCTCAACATCGCCATGGAAAGTCTGCTGTGGCAGGAGAGCCTGAAGCTGCCCATGGCGGTCTTGGGCGTCGAAGAAGGTGTCGGCACCAACCGGGCGGCGGGCTGACCATGATCCGGCTCGATGCGCATCAACTCAAAGGTTCGTTTCCCCCCGTTGTGACGCCATTCAAAGACGACGGCGCGGTCGATTACGACACCTACGCGAAATTGGTGGAGTTTCATGTCACGGGCGGTTCGCCGGGCATCGTGGTGACGGGCACGACAGGGGAGCCATCGACGCTGACGTCCGATGAGCGCACGCAATTGTTGAAAGTCGCAATCGGTGCCGCCAACAAGCGCATCCAGGTGGTGGCGGCGACGGGCACGCAGAATCACGCCGACACGGTGGTGATGACGGAGGCCGCTGCGAAGGCGGGCGCGGATGCGGTTCTCATCGTCACGCCCTATTTCATTCGCCCCCCGCAGCGTGGGCTCAAAGCCTATTATCTCGATCTGTGCAAGCGCTCCGATCTGCCGGTGATGATCTATCACATACCCGGGCGCGCGGTCGTGAACGTCACCGCCGAAACGGTGGTGCGGATTGCCGAAGCCGCGCCCAATCTTGTCGGCATCAAGCACGCGGTCAACGATCTCGCTCTGGTCAGCGATCTGATCGCGAAACTGGGAGCGGAATTCCGCATCCATGTCGGGCTTGAGGATTTGTCCTTTCCGATGGTGTGTCTCGGCGCGCATGGGCTGATGAATGCGGTCGGCAATCTCTTGCCCGGCAAGGTGCAGGAACTCTACGCGGCGACGGCCGCCGGCGATCTGACACGCGGACGCGCGCTGCATTATGAATTGTGGGAGCTGAATCAGGCCGTGTTCTTCGATACCAATCCGATCCCGATGAAATATATGATGAAGCGTATGGGCCTCTTGCCGAACGAGGCGCATCGTCTACCCATGGTGCCCACCACGCCAGAATTGCGCGCCAGACTCGACGCCGTCCTGGCGCGCGCGGGTCTCGTCTGACCATGGCGAAAAACGCGCTCGCCGAAATCGATACGGCCCTGATCCAGGATCTGGTCGATGCCAACCGGATTCTCTATCACCTCGGCGTGGTCGATGGGTTCGGCCATGTCAGCGCGCGGGACCCGAACGATTCCTCGCGCTTCATCATTTCGCGCAGCATGGCGCCGGCCCTGGTTACGGCCGATGATCTGATGGCGATCCATCTCGACGGCCGTCCCGTTTCGCAAGGCGCGCCCACGCCCTATCTCGAACGCTTCATCCATGGCGAGATTTATGCCGCCCGGCCCGAAGTGGTCGCGGTTGTGCATAGCCATTCGGCTGCGATCATCCCGTTCACCATCGTGCCGGAGGCGACGCTCAAACCCGTGTCGCATATGGGCGGCTTCATCGGAGAGGGCGCGCCGGTGTTCGAAATCCGCGATACCGCCGGACCGGACAACGACATGCTGGTGCGCTCGCGCGAACTCGGCCAGGCGTTGGCGAAATCGCTGGGCGGCCATAATATCGTGCTGATGCGCGGCCATGGCTCGACGGTGGTGGGGTTCAATCTGCGCCAGGCGGTCTATCGCGCGGTCTATGCCGAGCTGAATGCGCGTCAGCAATCCGAAGCCCTGCGGCTGGGCACGCCGATCTATCTGACGCCGGGCGAAGCGGTGGAATCGGCCAAGGCGAATGACGGTCAGCAGAACCGCGCCTGGGATTTGTGGAAGCGCGCGATTGACGCGCGCGGCTTGGCGTAAACCTCAGCTCTGCGCCAGCGCGACTGTCTGTCCGGCGGAGAATTGCAGCGTGATCGCATCGTCTTTTGCCGCGCCGCCAAATTGCGTGCGCATCAGGAGTTCGCCACCGCCCACAGACACGAGATATTCCACGATCTCGCCCAAATAGGTTTCGCGCCGCACATGCCCGCTCAGCCGGTTGGTTTCGCGGGAGCCGGGATCACCATTGGCTATCGCGATGTGTTCGGGCCGCACCACCAGGGAAATTGCGCGTCCCGCCGCGCAGGCGTTCGGAAAAAAGCACAGCAGCTCGCCCAGATCGGTCGTCACCGGTCCCACCGATTCCGCCGCGACATTCCGTGACGGCACGCCTTTGATGAGGTTGGTGCGGCCGATGAAATTGGCGACGAATTCGCACGACGGGCGGCTATAGATTTCCTTTGGCCGGCCTATTTGCGCGATTTTTCCCTCATGCATGACAGCGATGCGGTCGGAAATGGCCAGCGCCTCGGCCTGGTCATGCGTGACATAGACGGCGGTGACGCCGGTCTCCTGCTGCAGCCGCTTCAATTCGACGCGCATCTGCTCGCGCAATTGCGCATCCAGATTGGACAGCGGTTCATCGAGCAACAACAGGCGCGGTTCGCGGGTGAAGGCGCGCGCGAGTGCCAGACGCTGTTGCTGGCCGCCGGAAAGCTGTGTGGCGGGCCGCGCCGCGAACGCGCCGAGCCCGACCATGTCGAGCACGGCCATCACTTTCTTCTCGATGTCGCGCCCAGAACTGCGATGCGTCCGCGATACCCGCAAAGGGTAGGCGGCGTTTTCGAACACGCTCATATGCGGCCAGATGGCGTAGGACTGGAACACCATGCCGATGTCGCGATCGTAAAGCGCGACATTGACGCCGCGTTCCGCGTTGAACATCTCGCGTCCGGCGATTTGGATGATTCCGCTGTCCGGCGTTTCCAGCCCCGCAATCGCCCGTAGCGTCGTCGTCTTGCCGCAGCCCGATGGGCCCAGCAGCGTGAACAATTCGCCTTCCGCGATGTCAAAGCCGACGCCGAGCACGCCGCCGCCGGGCTTGCCCTCGAAGCTCACATATTGCTTGCGGAGATTCTCGACCTGAAGCAACTCGCGCCCCTCTTCCACTCAGCGGAAATATTTGTTGAACAGCGCGTTGGCTTCGTCGCGGGATTGGAACATCAGTTCGGGCGTGAATACGGTTTCCTTCAGCCCGTTCAAGCGCGGGATGATCTTGCGCAAGGCGGGATCGGTGTCGACTTCCGGGTTCGGCGAGAGATATTGCGCCGCGCGCAACACCTCCTGGCCCTCCCTGGACAGCGCGAAATCGATGAACAGCATGGCCGCGTTGGGATGCGGCGCATTCTTCGTGAGCTGGATGGTGCTGAGCGCGGATGGCACGGGATCGAGCATCTGCGTGTCCAGGGGCGCGCCCTTGGCTTTGCTGATCAAAGGATGGTGCGCATAGATCTCCAGCGCGATTTTGTATTCGCCCTCGCCGACACGATCCACCAGAGCGCGCGCGCTGCCTGCGTAATTCACGATGTCTTGGCCGGCGAGTTTTTTAAGATAAGCCTCGCCCTTCTCCTTGCCCATTTCGCGCATCACGCCCGCGATGAAGAGGTCCGCACCCACTTCGCTGTCCGCGCGCCAGGCGATAGCGCCTTTCCATTTGGGGTTCAGCAAATCGTCATAGGTTTTCGGCACGTCGGCCGCGCGCAATTGGCGCGTGTTGTAGGCCATGCCGAAATAATCCAGACGCGAAGCCGCCCACATTCCGTTCGGATCGAGATAATTCTTCGGGAAGCCGGCGGTGGAGGGCGATGCAAAAGCCTCGACTGCGCCGGCCTTGATGAGCGCCTCCGCACCGCCGGTGGATTCGAGGATATCGCCGATGACGCGTCCCGCGCGCCGCTCGGTCAAGGCCTTCTGCACCAGCCCGCGGCTGTCGCCACGCCAATATTCCACCGTCACGAAGGGATATTTTCGTCTGAAGGCATCGGCCATCGGACGCAGCGCCTGATTTTCGATCATGCCAGAATAGAAGACGACTTTGCCCTCGCGCTTGGCGCCGGCCAGGATGAGCTGCTCGCGGTCGGCACCCTTATAGGTCGCGATATTGGGCGCGGGCGCCGCCAACGCCGGCATGGTGGCGATCAGCGCGGCCATGACCCAGCCGAATGTGAAAGCGCGGCGCGTGCTCACGATTCCACCGCCTTCAGCGTCCGGGGCACGTCACGCGGGCGGACTCCGCTGCCGGGACCCTGTGGCAGGCGAAGATGGCCGTTTTCGATTTCGATGCCTTCAAAGGGATCGTCCTTCAGCCGGTCGAATTCTCCGAGTTCACAGGCGTAATCGAGGCCCGGCAGCGTGGCGGCCAGATGCATGGCGTGCGCGGACAACAGCCGCGAGCCGACCGCGGCACCCATGCGGTGGCGCACATGGCCGGCCTCGCAGATCCGCGCCGCGGCAAGGGTGTTGCGCAAGCCGCCCAGCTTGGGGATTTTCAGGCTCACCGCATCGACGATCCGGTTGGAGACCAGATGCATGACATCGGCGAGGCTGGCGGCGCTCTCGTCGGCTTCCACGGTGACCGGCACGGACTCCGTCACCAGCTTGAGACCGGCGAGATCGCCCGCGGCGACCGGCTGCTCCGCGAGGTCGATATCGCATTCGTCCATGCGGGTAAGCGCGGAAATCGCGTCCTTCACCGAATAGGATTGGTTCGCGTCGATGGTCAGGCGCACCGCGTCGCCCACCTGACGCCGGATGGCGCGGACCCGCGCCACATCTTCCTTCACATCGCCATGCACCTTGACCTTCAGATAGCGATAGCCGGCATCGGCGAGCTTCTGCGCCTGCGTCGCCATTTCATCGGGCGTCTTGATCGCGAGGATGCGCAGGATCGGCACCGAGTCGCGCAATTTGCCGCCGAACATCTGGTGCAGCGGAATATTCAGGAGCCGCGCGTTCAGATCGTGCAGCGCGCAATCGATCGCCGCCTTGGCCTGATGATGGCCGGCAGAATCGGCATCGAGCACCTGCAATATCTCTTCGACCGCGAAGCAATCGCGCCCTGTCACCAGCGGCACGAAACGGGTGAGCGCGGCCATCAGGCTTTCGCGCGTCGCCCCCATATGGGGCGTGGCCGAACCATAGCCGAAGCCGCAAACGCCGTTCTCGGCGACGAGTGTCACCACCACGCCTTCCGTTACCGGGCTGGCGCCGAGCGCGAAGCGCCATTTCGGATCGTCTTTGCGCATCACGCAAGGCTCGAGTAGAACGCGCGCGACGATCATCGGCTTCAGTCCAGTCCGTAGAGCGCGCGCGCATTGTCGTCGAGGATGCGGTCGATCACCGAGGCATCGACCTTGCCTTCCTTGCGCACGATGCGCAGCGCCTCGATCTGGGCCGAGGTGTCGGCGTGGCCGTAATCCGTGCCGATGACCAGATTGTCGGCGCCCCCATGTTTGAGGATGTAGCCGAGATCATCCGTGCACTGACAGGCGACATACATATTGTTCGTCTTCAGCGGATCGGTGGGGAATTTCCGGTCCTTGCGCTTGAAGCGCAGTTCCAGATCGTTGAACGCATAGGGCAGCCATTCGGCGCTCACTTCGATGAAACCCCAGCGCAGC
>DASYEG010000092.1:0-2758 GCA_036499145.1 Micropepsaceae bacterium
GGCGCAGGCCGAGGCGTTCTATGCGGTCCACAGCGCGCGTCCGTTCTTCAACGGCCTGGTCGCGTTCATGACCTCGGGTCCGGTGGTCGTTCAGGTGCTGGAAGGCGAGGGCGCGGTCCTCAAGAATCGCGAAGTGATGGGGGCCACCGATCCGGCCAAGGCGGCACCGGGCACCATCCGCAAGGATTTCGCCGAAAATATCGAGGCCAATTCCGTGCATGGCTCGGATGCGCCCGACACCGCGGCCAACGAGATTCGCTTCTTCTTCAGCGATCTCGAAATCACCGGCTGATCGAACCCGCCACTATCTTGACCGCTTGCGGGTAGAGCATGTGCTCGGCTTCGAGCACGCGCGCGGCCAGAGTCTCGGGCGTGTCTTCCAGCTGCACAGGCACCGAGCTTTGCAGGATCGCGGGTCCGGAATCCAATTCCGGAATCACATAGTGCACCGTGCAGCCGGACATCTTTTCGCCGGTGGCAAGTACGCGTTCATGCACATTGGTGCCCTTGAACGCAGGCAGCAGCGAGGGATGGATGTTGATCAGCCGCCCCTGCCACGCGCGTATGAAGCCATCGCTCAGGATGCGCATGAAACCGGCAAGGCAGATCAATTCTACGCCGGCATCGCGCAAGCGCTTGTCCATCGCGGTATCGAATGCCTCGCGGGACGCAAACGCT
This sequence comes from Micropepsaceae bacterium, assembly GCA_036499145.1. Taxonomy (GTDB): domain Bacteria; phylum Pseudomonadota; class Alphaproteobacteria; order Micropepsales; family Micropepsaceae; genus CAIYRG01. Next base: position 679 of record DASYEG010000092.1, read on the forward strand.
TTGTGGGAAATCACAACCGTTGGAATGTGAGCGTCGGACGCGAACTTCAGTCCGCCCGCATCCGCGACATTAGAGATCACAGCCACGATTTCGGCCGGATAGTCACGTGCCGCGCAAGCATCGATCAGCGCTTTCAGATTGCTCCCCCGGCCTGAGATCAGCACCGCGATTCTGAGCCGGCCGGCACTCACGGCAGCAGGCGGCCGCGATAGCGCACGTCCGGTTCGGGACCGCTGGAGGTGACGAGCGCGCCGATCGGAAATGCCTGTTCGCCATAATCGCGAAACGCCATCGCGACATCGGCGGCCTTGGTTGCGTCCGCGACAACGATCAATCCGATTCCGCAATTGAAGGTGCGCAGCATTTCGGCTTCCGGCAGACCGGCCTCGCGCGCGAGCCATTGGAATACGGGGGGTAGTTTCCACGCCCCTAAATCCACATCCGCATCGAGGCCTGGCGGCAGGGCGCGCGGCAGATTGCCCGTGATGCCTCCGCCGGTGATATGGGCGAGCCCTTTGACACCCCCGAGCTTGATCGCCGCAAGCGCCGATTTCGCATAGAGCCGGGTCGGCGTGAGCAACGCTTCGCCAACAGGCATGCCGCTCGCAAATGGCGCTTCCGAATCCAGACGCAGGCCGGTCAATTCCAGAACCTTGCGCACCAGCGAATAGCCGTTGGAATGAACCCCCGATGAGGCCACGCCGATCAGCACATCGCCCGCGCGTATGGCCGCCAGGTCGGGAAGGACCTGGCCGCGCTCGACCGCACCCACGGCAAAGCCCGCCAGGTCGAAATCGCCCTTGGCATAAAGGCCGGGCATTTCCGCGGTTTCACCGCCGATCAGCGCGCAGCCCGATTCCTTGCAGGCGCGAGCGATGCCTTCGATCACGATAGCGGCTTCGTCCACGTCGAGCCGGCTGCTCGCATAATAATCCAGGAGGAACAGCGGCTCGGCCCCTTGCACCACGATGTCGTTGACGACCATCGCCACAAGGTCCTGCCCGATGGTGTCGAATTTCTTCGCCTCGATGGCGAGCTTCAGCTTGGTGCCGACGCCATCTGTGGAGGCGACCAGCAGCGGGTCCTTGAATCCGGCCGCCTTAAGATCGAACAGCCCGCCAAAACCGCCGAGCGCGGCATCGGCGCCCGCGCGTCTCGTAGCCTTGGCGGCGGGGGCAATGCGGTCCACCAAGGCATCGCCTGCGTCGATGTCGACGCCGGAATCCTTGTAGGTAACGGAGGGTTTGCCGGTGCTCATATATCCCCGAGAGCGGGATGCGGGCCATGCCGCGATGGGCCATGCTGTAGTGAGCGCCGCGAAAGCGTGCAAGAGCCGATGCGCCGCTGCAACCGGCAGCGGCGCATCTCTCAACAACTAACGATAATCGTGATCCTGGCGATCGAAGCGGTCGCCGCGGGTATCGGCCCGCCGATGACCGCCGAAACCGCGCTCTCGGTTCGGATGGAACATCAACCGGTCAGCGGTGTGTTTCTGCTCCTCGCTGAAGGAGGCATACAAGGGTTGTAGCGCCCCGATTACATGGTCCAACTCGGCGCCGCGATTCGCCAACCTATGCTGGCGCTCTTCGAGCCGTTCGACCACGCTGGGTGCGCGCCGGTCATTGGCATCGCGTCCGCGATCGCGGCCTCCGTCCTGGGCCTCGTCTTTCAATACGGCGGCGAACACCATCCAGGTGCGCTCCTGTGCTGCTGTGATGCGCAGCCTCGTGTGAAGGAACGCCAGCCGCCGGTCCAGCCGGTCGCCCGCATTGCCGAATCCGTGGCCGTCGCGGAAATCGGAGCGGCCACCATATTGGCCGTTGTCGCTGTTGGGAGAGGGGGTCTGCTCCTGTTGCTGATTTTGCAGATTGGGTAAGGCCCGGGGGGTTGTTTGGGCGGAACTGATCTCAATTCCGGCGGCCAGGGCAATCGTCGTGGCCAATCCCAGCCCAGATGCTGCGCGCCAGGAAATTATGCGACTCATGTTTTACGCTCCATGGGTAATCGGCGCCTTTGAACGCCGAGCACCCCTCCGCGCACAAATCTAGTGGCCGTGAGCTGTCGCCACGATGAACAAAAA
>DASYEG010000093.1:0-10568 GCA_036499145.1 Micropepsaceae bacterium
GAAATCGATTCCGGCAAAGGTCCCACGGCCTCGACGCCCGGCTCGGTGATAATTTCGCTGACGAATGTGAGACCGAATTCAACTTCGCCGGAAGCCAGCATCTTCATCGCGCCCGCACCGCCCTGCGCGAGCTTGATCTTGGATTGCATCTGATCGCTTATGCCGAGCTTTTTCAGGGTCTCATTCATGCTCACGCCGGCGGCCGCTCCCCCTTTGGGATCCGGATAGGAAATGGATTTCGCTGAGAGGAAAAGCTTCTTCACCGCGTCAGGCGTGGAGATATCGGGGTGTGGCGTGCCTGGCCGCACGGCAAGACCGACAGCGACGTGAGCGAGCGGCGTCTCGCTCGCGGTCACCACATTGCCCGAGGTCAGAACGTCCGGATAGGGCGGCTGAACAATCGGGACATCGAAGGCATCGCCTTTGACAATTTGCGCCTTGGTGCCGTTGCCGGAGCCGAAGGTCGCTTTGACCTTGTGACCGGTTTTCTTTTCGAACGCCGGTATCATCTGCTCCACCGCGGCCCGGATACCGCCCGGTGCGACGAGCGTGACCTCCGCGGCGCTCGCATAACCGGACATCGCCAGTGTGATGAGAGCCGTAGACAGCAGATATTTCATGAGTTCCTCCCCGGTGGGCATCGGCAGATTCGGAACGTCCGCCAGACGCAGTGCCGGGGTCATTCTATCCGAGGCCGGGATGCCGCGTCGATGGCTCGCAAAGGAGAGTGCGACCCTCCGTTTTGAACACCGGAAAGCGTATGTTTTACACCCGGCAAATGCTAAACCTGAACCCACGATAAAACGCCGGACCGCAGAGTCAAAAGGGGGCGCCATGTTCCGCATGGCAGGGTGGTATGATTGGCCTACGTCGTGCTCGTTCAAAAGCACGGCGGCGATTTCAACGTGCCTGGTCCTGGTAATCGGTATGGTCGATTACCTGTCGGGATGGCAGGTTTCCTGGGCCGCTTTCTACGTTTATCCGGTCGCGATCGCCGCGTGGTACGTCAGTGCCCGCTGGGCGTATGGGCTCTCGCTTTTGAGCGTTCTGCTGTTCACGGCAGGGGACGTGGCGGCGGGTTTTCAGTTTCTGAGCTGGGTGATCCTGGTGTGGAACGCTCTGACGCGGCTCATATTCAATGCGATCGTGATCGAGCTTCTGGTCCATGTCCGTTCGCTGACGCATGGCCTCGAGATGCGGGTGATGGAACGCACGATCGATTTGCGCAAGGAGATCGCCGAACGCGAGCGTCTGGAGCGCGAACTTCTGGAAGTGGGCGCGCGGGAGCGCCGCCAATTGGGCTTCGATCTTCATGACGGTCTCTGCCAGCACCTGACGGGAACGGCCCTTGCCGTGCAGGTGCTGAAGGAAAAATTGACTCACAAAGGCGCACCCGAATCCGCTGAGGCCGCCAAAGCGGTCGACCTCATCGAAGACGGCATTGCGTTGTCGCGCAAATTGGCAAAGGGCCTTCAACCCGTCGAAATGCACGCCGGCGGACTCATGCAGGCGCTGCAGGAATTTGCCGCCGCGACCGCGGAGCTGTTCAAGGTTTCCTGTCGTTTCGAATGCGACGCGCCGCTTTTGCTGAGCGATGTCTCGACGGCCGATCATCTTTATCATCTGGCGCGCGAAGCGACGATGAACGCCATCAAACATGGCCGCGCCAAAAATATCGTGATCGCGCTCGAGGAACGTGATGAAGGATCCTTTTTGGCAGTGACCGATGACGGTAGCGGAATTCCCGATCCGCTTCCCAAGAATCGTGGAATAGGGCTGACGATCATGGCTCAGCGCGCCAAACTGATTGGTGCGAGTTTTGCCATACAGGCGACAACCCCTCAGGGGACCGTTGTCGTCTGCTGTTTGCCCGATGCCTTGCCGAAGGCGGAGCAGATTTATGACGTACCAAAGCGCGATCCGCATTATGTCTGAAAGGAAGCATGAAATATTGCTGGTTGACGATCATCCGCTGGTGCGGGAATCGCTCGCGAGTCTGATCAATCAGCAACCGGACCTGATGGTCTGCGGTGAGGCCGAGAGCGTGAAGCAAGCCCTCGAGTATTTGTCCAAAGCATCGCCGGCCCTTGCGATCATCGATCTTTCCCTGAAAGACAGTTCGGGGCTTGATCTGATCAAGGCCATGAAAATGGCTTACCCCCAGATCGGTATGATTGTGCTTTCGATGCATGACGAAAGGCACTACGCCGAACGGGCTATCCGCGCGGGCGCGCGCGGTTATGTCATGAAGCGCGAAACCACGAAAAAGATCATCGCGGCGATTCATCAGGTTCTCGCCGGAAGATTGGGCGTGAGTGAGGAAGTGGCGGCGTTGTTCGCGGAGAAATTCCTCGACAATCAGCGCTCCGGAACGCCCGTGGAAGAATTGAGCGACCGTGAATTGGAGGTCTTTCGTCTGCTGGGCGCGGGCCTGGACACGCGCAGCGTCGCCACACGCCTACAGATCAGCATCAAGACGGTTCAAGCCTATTGCGCGCGTATCAAGGACAAGCTCAATCTTGCGAACGCAACCGAGCTGTTGCGCGAAGCAATTCGCTGGAACGAGAGTGAAATCCTCTGAGGGCATTTCCTGCGTGACTGAGATTTTTGTCGATGGCGATGCGTGCCCCGTCAAGGATGAAATCGAACGCGTCGCGGACCGTCACGGCCTTAATGTCCATCTCGTCACCAATGGCGGAGTGCGGCCGAGCCGGAATCCTCGCGTGCGCCATGTGATCGTGCAGGAAGGGGCCGATGCCGCCGATGATTGGATCGCGCAGCATATCGGGCCGTGCGATATTGCGGTCACCGCCGACATTCCGCTTGCTTCGCGCTGTCTGACGGCTGGCGCTGCTGTTCTCGGCCCTTCGGGCAAGAAATTCACCTCCGAGACCATTGGGATGGCGCTCGGCATGCGCGACCTTCATCGTCATTTGCGCGAAGCGACAGGGCAGCAGACCTTCAATCGCGGCTTCACGAAACAGGACCGTTCGCGATTCCTCGGCGCGCTGGAAAATGAGATTCAGGCGATGAAGCGCAACGCGAGCGATGCGGCGAAATCGCCGCAAACGTAAAGCAAAGCTTAACGGCGCAGCAGGCCATTTCAGGCCTGGGGTTGACTTCGAATCCCGTACCTCATATAGGCAGCGCACCCTCGCGGTCGCACGACGGCGCCGATTACATGGAGCGCCTGTCACCGCGGGATGGTTTTCAACATACCGTTCGCTCCAGATGTGCGTGGAAGACGGCAACCGCCGACGACCGCGCGATTCTCGCCGTTCTGATGCGATAAGGAAAAATTGTGACTCATCCGACTTTTACGACCCTCGGTCTGACCGAGGCGTTGCGGCGCGCGCTCACGGCCGAGAATTACAGCGTGCCGACGCCGATCCAGGCGCAGGCCATCCCCCTCATTCTTGCCGGCCGCGATGTTCTGGGCATCGCGCAAACCGGCACCGGCAAAACCGCTGCGTTCGGTCTGCCGTTGATGCAGCGCCTGGTGGAGAATCACAGCGCTGCCGCGCCCAATACCACACGCGCGCTGATCCTCGCGCCGACCCGCGAGCTTGCCATTCAGATCGACGAGTCCTTGCGGTCCTATGGCCGTCATCTGAAATTGCGCCACGCCGTCATTCTCGGTGGCGTCAATCAGAACAGACAGGTTCAGGCGCTGCGTCATGGCGTGGACGTTCTGGTCGCGACGCCCGGCCGGCTGCTGGACCTGATTCAACAAAAACATCTTCGTTTGAATGCGGTCAGCGAACTGGTCATCGATGAAGCCGATCGCATGTTCGACATGGGATTCATCCGGGACGTGCGGCGAATCGTTGCCTATCTGCCGCGCCAGCGGCAATCGATGCTATTCTCCGCGACCATGCCGCCTGAAGTTTCGCATCTCGTCGCGGAAATCCTGCGCGATCCGGCGCGCATCGACATTTCACCCGCCGCCGTGACAGCCGACAACATCGATCAGCGGGTTTACTTCGTACCCGCTCAGGAGAAGCGCACGCTGCTGCAGAATCTTTTGAGCGATGCGGCGATGAAGCGCGTGATTGTTTTCACCCGCACCAAGCATGGCGCCAACAAGGTGGCCGAGCATTTGGAAAAGGCGGGTCATGCCGCCGAGGCCATCCACGGCAACAAATCCCAAAATGCGCGTCAACGTGCGCTGGAAGAATTCCGCACGGGCCGCGCTCGCATCCTGGTGGCGACGGATATCGCTGCACGCGGCATCGATATCGACGATGTCACGCATGTGGTGAATTTCGAGCTTCCGGATGTTGCCGAAAGCTATGTCCATCGGATTGGCCGCACGGCACGCGCCGGCACCGTCGGGGTGGCCATCGCGTTCTGCGATCCCGCCGAACGCGATTCCTTGCGTGCGATCGAGCGGCTGGTGAAGCAGCCTCTCACCACGATGGGCGGAGACCGTAACGCAAGTGGCGACCGCCACGCAGCGGCTGCCAAGCCGGGGCGGGGGCACGCGCCCAAACATTCCCATCAAGGCCCGCGCGGCAATCGCCGCAATGCCCGCCGCGCGGCCTGATCAAAGGAGACGAGCATGGCGATGAAAAAGAAGAAATCTTTGCCCGCGCCGTACGCCGCCCTTACCAAGGACATGCGCTTCGAAGGCACCTATGAAGTGCTCGTACCGGCGCCCGAGCGGGTGAAGCCCCATCGGGTGCCGCTGCAATTCGAAACGCTCCAACAGGCGGAGTCCTGGATCCATAGCCCGGAAGGCGTGGAGATGATCGAGGATTTGCTGAGCGAGCGCCAGAAATAGCGCGTTGTTCTAACCCTCGTCAGTGTGCCGCGGCGGTCTTGAACTTGGCCTGCCATTTGGCGGCATATTGCGCTCGGGGCACTTCATCGCCGCGCAGATAGACCTTGTCGATCTTGCGCGTGTTGGAAATGCTGTCGAGCGGGTTCGCGTCCAGCACGATGAAATCGGCATTGCGGCCAGGTGCCACCAATCCGGTGTTGAAATGCCCCATGGCCGCGCCGTCGCTGGTTGCGGCCTTGATGGCTTCGTTCGGCGTCAGGCCCATCGCGACCATGCTTTCGAGATCCAGATGGTTGAAAAACGCCATGAAATGGCGCGTCTGGCCGGTGTCGGTGCCGCCGACGACTTTCATGCCGGCGGCGCGCAGCAGCATCATGTTCTTGCCGTCCGCCATGAAGGCTTGTTTTGCGCGGGCGACCTGTTCGGGGGTCATCTTCTTCAGGGGCGCGCCCCAATATTCCTCGATGTTCGCAGGCGAATAGAGCGCCTTGAGAAGCGGGTCGTCGAGCCAAACGGGGCGCCCGCCGCCTTGCGTGTTCATCCACGCGGTAATGAGTGCCGGAGTGACCCACATATTGGGCCGATCGTTGCGCGCGATGCGATCCTTGACGATGCCGATGATCTCGGCGTCGACCACGTCGCCGCCGCGCACAGGGATATGCAGCCATCCCTCCACCCCGCCCTTCATCAGCAGTTTGGCGTCGGAGAGTTTCACATTGTGCACACCGACCGGCACGTTGAATTTATGCGCCTCATCCAGGATCGCACCGTAGAGCGCGGGCGTCAGCGTCTTTTTGGTGCCCTCGCGATCGTCCACCCAGATTTTGATGAATTCCGGTTTCATCCGCACATAGTCGCGCACCGCCGCGCGGGCTTCTTCCGGTGTGGACACCGGATAGGACACGTCGACACGGGAGGGATGGCCCTGCGCGCCCGATCCAGGCCAGGCCATGCCCGCGCCGGCGGTCTTGTAAAGCGCAGCACCTGGAATGACCTCGTTGCGAACCCTTAACGGTACATCGCCCCATTTGGTCCGTCCGCCATGCATGTCCGAGCGCTCGACCAGGTCGCCAATGCCGATGATCGCGCCCACGCCGGCATAGGCAAAGCGCTGCAGATGATCGATCAGGTTTTCACGCGTGAAGCTTTCCTTGGACATCGTGCCGTCCGCGATATTCTGAAAGCCGAGATGGCCATGCATGTCGACCAGCGTCGGCATCACCGTCTTGCCGGTGAGATCGACGCGCGTAGCGCCGGCGGGTAGAGCCACTTCGCCTTTGCGGCCGACCCTTGTGAATTGCGTGCCGGTCACGAGGAAGGCGGAATTTTCGATTGCCGCGCTCCCATCGCCCGGGATCAAACGCGCACCCTCATAAAGGATTATCCGCTGCGGCTGGCTTTGCGCCGGAGCAACGCCGAGCGCTGCGAAGACGAGCGACGCGAGAAGGGTGAGATGAACCGGCCTCAAAGAGTCCATTGCGTTCCCCCGGGACGAGTTTGTCTTTTCTGCGCACAAGGATGCGTCTTTCCGCGCCCGCTGGCAACCAAATCGAAGCTGCCCCGGCGTTTGCGGATTCGGGGGCGAACGCTCACTTGCCGGGGCGGTCGGGTCCTTGGGACAGCATCTGCAAGCGATACAGCCCCTGGCGCGCGCTGATGTAGAGCGTCTTCTTGTCAGGACCTGCAAAGGCGACATTCGAGGGCTGACGCGGCACTTTAATGGTACCGAGATATTTGCCCGCAGGGTCGAAAACCTGAATGCCCACCAGGCTCGTGACGTATAGGCGACCGGCGCGGTCCATTCCCATTCCGTCGCCGAAGCCTTCTTCGCCCGGCTTGATATCGTGCAGCTCGGCAAAGGGGCGCCGGTTCTTGACCGTGCCGTCGGGCTGCACGTCGTAACGGAACACACCGGTACCGATGGTATTATCGACGTAGAGCGTGCGGCCATCGGGCGAGAGCGTGATCCCATTCGGGCGCGGCACGGAATCGTCGATGACGATCGGCAGCTTGGCACCGGGCGGAACGTAATAGACATAGACTTTCAGCCCGGGCACCACGGGGCGCGGGCCTGGATCGGTGAAATAGATGCCGCCTTTGGAATCGACGATCAGGTCGTTGGGCTGGAACAGGCGAAAACCAGGCAGCAGGCTGCGGTAACCGCCATTCACTTTGTTCAGAGTACTGAGACGCGGTCCATCGCCTTCGGCCCACACCATGTCGCCATCCCGCGTCAACGCGATGCCGTTGCCGCGATGAGTGTTGAAGCGCGCGATGGTGATCTTGCCGTTCAGGTCGAGGTGATAGGTCAGGCTCGCATTGGTGTCGGAGAAATAGAGACTTCCATCCGGAGCGCCGAGCGGCCCCTCGGTGTTTTCAAACATCTCGCTCACAAGCTCAGGCGCTGTACCCGCCGCGACCACGCCGGGAATGCCGGGCGAAGGCTGCGCGGAAACGGGGGAAGCGAGAAGCACGCCCCAAAGTGCCGTCTGCACAATCCGATGAATTGGTCCGTTCATTCGCCGCATGAATCCCCGCCCTCCTTGCGCTCAAGCCGTGAAAAATTTGACGAAGTGATCGTAGACGCGGTCTGGAACTTCTTCCTGCATGTAGTGGCCGCAAGGCAGACCTTCGTAACCTTCGATGTTGCTCGCGAATTTTCGCCAGATGTTGATGAATTCATCGGAGCGTTCCGGCCCACGCGCGCCCCAGAGAATAAAGAGCGGCGTCGTGATCTTGCGATCCTTGTCGGCGGTGTCCATCTCGAAATCGCATGTCGCGCAGGCGCGGTAGTCGCGGCAGGACCCCGTGATCGTCTTCAGCGTGAAGGCCCGGACATATTCGTCGAATGCGGTTTGGGTGAGAAATCCCAACCCGGTACCCCCGCGAAAGGCCATGCGGTTGCGCAGAAAGAATTCCGCGCCCGCAGCACTCATCTGGCGTTCGGGAAACGGCTCCGGCTGCGCCATGAACAGCCAATGCCAGGACGCCAGCGCCCATTGCTTCGTAGTATTGGTCCAGACATGATAGTTCGGCAGCACGTCCATGATCGTGGCCTTGATGACGCGCTCGGGATGGTCGAGACACATGCGGAATGTCGTGCGTCCGCCACGATCGTGGCCGGCAACGAAATAGCGGCGATAGCCGAGCTGCTCCATGATCTCGACATTGTCCTGCGCGAAGGCGCGGAAACTGTAATTGATGTGGTTGGGGCCTGGTTCGGGGAGCGATGAGTCGCCATAACCACGCAAATCCGGCAATACGACGTGGTAGCGTTGCGAAAGCTTGGCGGCGATCTTGTACCACGTCATGTGGCTTTCGGGATTGCCGTGGATCAAAAGCAAAGGCGGACCTGAGCCGCCATGGCGCACACGGATGATCGCGCCGCTCGTCTTCATGTCGAGATGCTGGAAACCCGGAAACAGAGCGGCAACCTCGGCGCTGCCCCATCTGTTCGGGTCGCGCGCATAATCGGCAGTGGAGGCGATGGCCGGTTGATTCTGTGCAAAGGCTTGCGAAGGAAATGCGCCCGCCGCGGCAGCACCGGCAGCAAGCGCCTGGAACAGCCCACGGCGGTTGAGATGGTCTTCGCCCTGGGGTGGGTTCTCTGTATCTTCAATCATTGTGTAATCAGTCCTATTCCAGTGGCTCCAGCTTCACGATCGAGGCGCCGTGATTGCTTCCGACCCAGAAGCTGACCGGGGTCGTGGAATTATCGATCCAGACGCGGCGGATATTGGTTGGATTGGGGAGAAGATATTCGGTCTGCTCACCGGTCTTGGTATTTATGCGGGTCACGCGGTCGGTCATCATCGATGCGGTCCATGCGTCGCCATTCTTGTCGACGACGACGTCATAGGGCGCGGACCACGGCGTCGGCACGACCCATTCCTTGATGGATTTGGACTTCGGGTCGTACATGCCGATCGCGTTCCCGTCATATTCGGCGAACCACAGACGGTTTTGTTCATCGACCCGGCCCCTGCGCGGACGAGAATTCTGGATGCTCGTCTTATGGACCTCCAGCTTCTTCGTAACGCCATCGAGGACGCCGATGTTGTTGGCGTTGAAGTCGAGCAGATAGAGATTGTTGTTGCGATCGGCATTGATGCCATAGGAGCCGATCGGGCGTTTCGTATCCGGATCGACGAAGGCCCCGAAATTCTCCCACTGCCCCGTCTTCACATCGACCCGCATGATCTGGGCGCCGTCGGAATTCTTGACCCAGACCTTGCCGTCGACATGCAGCGAATTTGGCGACGCGAAGGATTGTTGCGTCGCGTCCGTTTGCCATTCCTTGGGTACCGACCAAGTTTGAACTTTTCCGGTCTTGGTATCGAGTTTCGCGATGCCGCCCTGATACATCATGGCGACCCACATATTGCCTTCCTGGTCCTGCTCGAGATCGAGAGTACCGACCGGGAAACCCTCCTTGATCTTGGGGATCGGATATTCGGTGACCTTGCCGCTTTTGGGATCCATCTTGCCGATGAACAGCGCGCCGAAATCGGAGTACCAGACCATGCCGTCCTTATCGACCATGACGTCGTGAGGCATGATAGTCTTGCGGGGCAGATCATATTCGGTGACGACCATCTTGGTCGCGCGCCCTGTGGGGCGCGGCAGCGTGTGGTACGAATAGCTCCGTTCGGGACCCTTGCTGAGATTGATGCTGGCGAGCCATTCGGCGGCTGACTTCATCACATTGGCGCGCGCGGCGCCGGGGCCGCTTGCGTTGCCCATGCCACCGCCGAGATTGCGCCGTGCGGTGCCGACGAGACGCTGGGGTTGCAGCGGCGTGCTGCCCGGATAGTACCCGGCCATGCGGTCGAAGACTTGCATGAACTCATCCGAGTCGTGTTGGGAATTGAAGATGCGCTGATAGGAGTGGCAGGAATTGCACGACAGCAGGAATTTCTTCTGCTGGTCGCTGCCGGGCGCACTCGCGAGCCATTCCGCATTGGTGAGTTGCGCTGAAAGGTTTTTCGCCGGCGCGAGCTTAATATCTGCGCTGGCTGTGGCGCCGGCCTTCACATCGGCCGCCGATGCGCCATCAAGCTCGTATCCTATGGCGCGGATCTTTAGTGTGTAATGGCCCGGTTCGAGTCTTCCAGCGGGGAATGCGTAACGTCCCGCTCTGTCGCTCACGACGGAGACCGCGATGGTGCTGCCGTCCTTCTTGGCGCTGACGACCACGCCTTCCATCATGCCTTCTTTGGCGGAACTGACCTGCCCCGCGAGTGCCGCGCCCCCTTGCGCATAGGCGCTTTGCGTCAGAAAGCCGAGCAAGCCGGCGGAAACGGTGAGCATGAGAGCGCTTCGCATGACAACCTCCCTGAGGGGTTTACACGCGTTTGCGCGCGGTTCGCCCCGCATTGCCAATGATCGAGCGCAAGGGTGCGCTTTTCCACATTTCCCAGCAAGACGGATTGGTGGCTGAATCAGGGAATGGAAGGGCAATTCCTGCGTTTGTTGGGTGTTTGGGTGGGCTGCCAGGACTATGAGTCAGCCATTCCTGGGCTTACACCTGTTTATTGACCAACACGCCTTCCATCTCTTTCAAATAATCTCGAAGTTCGAGCAATTTTTCGGACGGCCATTGGGTTATGACCTCGCCTGTGTCGGGATTGATGGAACGATAGATAAATGTGCCGCTGATCTTGTCCTGTTCGATCTGAAGTTTGGAATTCGCCGGCAGGCTTTTCTTGATCAGCTTCTCGACAGCACCCCGAAGAACTTCGACCCTTTGATCGGGCGTGAGATTGGTGGCCGGATCGGGAATGCC
>DASYEG010000094.1:0-5913 GCA_036499145.1 Micropepsaceae bacterium
CCGCGCAACGCGCCGTATCAGGCCTATCGCGCGCGGGACCGCTATTTCGTGATTGCTGCGGGAAACGACAAATTATGGGCCAGCGTGTGTGACATTGTTGAAAGGCCGGGACTCGTGTCCGATCCGCGCTTCGCCACCGTCAAGGATCGTGCGAAGAACCAGGTCGAACTTGCGCAATTGCTGACCGCGATCTTCGACGCCCGCGACGCGGCCGACTGGCTGGCGGCATTCGAGCGGGTGGGAGTCCCTGCGAGTCTGATCAACAGCTATTCGGAAAGCCTTGCCGATCCGCAGGTGCAAGCCAATGACTGGATTCGGGAATTGCGCCTTCCGGGAGGCGCCGTTACGCGGACCTTTGCTTCCCCGCTCGCCATCGGGGGGCGCCATTTGCCGCTTCCCAAAGCGCCGCCGCGCCTCGATGAAGACCGCGCCGCGATCCTGGCCATGATCGGCGAACGCTGATTGCCCGCAGGACCTCGAAGGTTCCAGAAGAAATTTTCGTTTTCACCCGCCAACACATCGCATGACCGCCGAGAATTTCTCTTGTCGGGAGGGGAAAGTTCTGCTCGTTTGTCATCCGCCGCCAAACCATCCGCTTCATGCAAACGATTCTTTCCATCGCCAATCTTTCCAAGACCTATGCGTCCGGGTTCAATGCTCTCAAAAGCATCAACCTCGACATCCGCAAGGGCGAGATTCTGGCGCTTCTGGGCCCCAATGGCGCGGGCAAGACGACGCTGATCAGCATCGTTTGCGGGATCGTCAATTCCAGTGCAGGAAAAGTGATGGTGAATGGTCACGATAATCTTACCGATTATCGCGCGGCGCGCAGCCTGATCGGTCTGGTGCCGCAGGAACTGACGACGGACGCTTTTGAAACTGTGTGGGCGACCGTGAGTTTCAGCCGCGGCCTGTTCGGTAAGCCCGCCAATCCCGATTATGTCGCCAAGGTGCTGAAGGATCTCACCCTTTGGGACAAGAAGGACAGCAAGATCCGCACCCTCTCCGGCGGCATGAAGCGGCGCGTGCTGATCGCCAAGGCTTTAGCGCATGAGCCGCAAATCCTTTTTCTCGATGAACCCACTGCCGGCGTCGACGTGGAATTGCGCAAAGACATGTGGCGAATTGTGCGCCGTTTGCGCGAATCGGGGGTCACGATCATCCTGACGACACATTATATCGATGAAGCCGAAGAGATGGCGGACCGCATCGGCATCATCAATCGCGGTGAGTTGATCCTGGTGGAAGATAAGGCCGAACTGATGCGCAAGCTCGGCAAGAAGCAATTGACTCTGAACTTGCATGAGCCCTTGGATGTCGTGCCCTCCTCGCTTGCCGCCTATGGATTGGAACGCAACGCAGGCGGAAATGAGCTTGTTTATACCTATGATACGAAAAGCGAGCGTACCGGTATCACGGCGCTACTGAAGGATCTTGCGGAAGCTGGCATCCGATTCAACGATTTGAACACGACCCAAAGTTCGCTGGAAGAAATCTTCGTCAGTCTGGTGAGGCGCCCGTCATGAATTTCCGCGCGGTGCAGGCGATCTACACATTCGAGATGGCGCGCGCCTGGCGGACGGTCGCGCAGAGCATCATCGCGCCGGTGATTTCCACCTCGCTCTATTTCGTGGTTTTCGGGGCGGCGATCGGCGGTCGCATCAGCCAGATCGATGGGGTGAGTTATGGCGCGTTTATCGTGCCGGGTTTGGTGATGCTGTCGCTTCTGACCCAAAGCACCATGAATGCATCCTTCGGCATCTATTTCCCGCGGTTCACCGGCACGATATACGAGCTTCTGTCCTCGCCCGTCTCCACGATCGAGATCGTGCTGGGCTATGTCGGCGCCGCCGCGAGCAAATCCATCATCTTGGGTGCGATCATTCTTTTGACGGCAGGGCTATTCGTGCCGCTTCACATCGCGCACCCGTTCTGGATGCTCGCTTTCCTCCTGCTCACCGCGCTGAGCTTCAGCCTATTCGGGTTCATCCTGGGAATTTGGGCGGATGGCTTCGAAAAGCTTCAGATCGTGCCGCTGCTCATCATCACGCCGCTGACCTTTCTTGGCGGCAGTTTCTATTCCATCAAGGTGCTGCCGCCGTTCTGGCAGAAGGTGAGCCTCGTCAACCCCGTCGTTTATCTCGTCAGCGGCTTCCGCTGGAGCTTTTACGATATTTCGGACGTCAGCGTGGAATGGAGCCTCGCCATGACGGCGATCTTCCTCGCGGTTTGCCTGATCCTGGTGTGGGGGATATTCAAGACCGGCTATCGCCTGAAGTCCTGAATTCGCGGTTCCGCCGCTATGGCGGCAATACACAAATCCGCGCAAAGCGCGGATACGAAAAATTACGAAGGCGGGAAGCTTACAAGGACGGATAGCAAACACGCTTCCGTCCTCGTAAAGCACGCGTCAAACCGAAGTTTTCAGTTCCTTGGCGACACGGAAGGCGACTTTTTTGCTCGCCTTGATCTTGATCGCTTCGCCGGTTGCAGGGTTGCGGCCCATGCGGGCGGCCCGCTTGCGGACTTGCAGGATACCAAGCCCATTCAGGCGAATGCGCACGCCTTTCTTGAGATGCTTGGTGATAAAGCCACTGAGATCGTCCATGATCATCGCGGCCTGCTTCTTGCTGATTTCGTGCTTCTCCGCCAATTGCTGGGCGAGCTGTTTGGAACTGACGGTTTCAACTTTTGCTTTAACTGCGGCTGCCATAGGAAATCCCTCTGCGAATCACCAAGGAACGATACATATTCGAGCGCTGTCATTCGACTAATTTTCACACTTGTGCACCATTAGGTGCGTATTTTCGCCCTATTCCCTGTGTTTTTCACATGTTCGGGTTGTTCGCGCCCCAAAATACAAGAGAATTCGCATGCCGGTACGCCATTTTCTTGGACGTTTTCATTCGCCGCGGGAGGCTCGAACATCGGTTGAGACCGTAGATTCGCCGTTGTCATCCGCTCGATTGCCGGGGGTTTGACAGATGGCGGCACCGCTTCTGCTGCTCCAGAACATCCGCTTAACGCTGGGCCGCACCGCGCTCCTCGATAGGGCGGAGCTTTCGGTGGGCGCTGGCGAACGCCTCTGTCTTGTGGGGCGCAACGGTTCGGGAAAATCGACGCTTCTGAGAATCGGGGCGGGACTTGTGGAACCCGATGGCGGAACGCGCTTTCTGCAGCCCGGCGCCACGATCCGCTATTTGCCCCAGGAGCCCATGCTCGGCGATTTTTCAACAGTGCGGTCCTATGTCGAGGCGGGCCTTGCGCCGGGCGACGATCCAAACCGCGCTTATTATTTCCTCGGCAAGCTCGGACTGACGGGCGACGAACCGACGGCCACGCTTTCGGGTGGCGAAGCACGGCGCGCGGCGCTGACACGGGTTCTGGCGTCTTCGCCCGATATCCTGCTGCTGGACGAGCCGACCAACCATCTCGATCTGCCGGCAATCGAATGGCTGGAGAATGAGCTGCGCGCGATGCGTTCTGCGCTCGTGCTGATCAGCCATGATCGCCGCTTCATGGAAAATCTTGGCCGCGCCACTGTTTGGCTCGACCGGGGCGTGACGCGCCGCCTGGAACAGGGCTTCGCCGGATATGAAATCTGGCGCGACGAGATACTCGAACAGGAAGAGCGCGAACGGCATAAGCTCGATCGCAGAATCGCCATGGAGTTCGATTGGGTACGCTATGGCGTGACTGCGCGGCGCAAGCGCAACCAGCGCCGAATGGCGGAGCTGCGGACCCTTCGCCGTGAGCGCCGCGAGCAACGTCACGCCACCGGCAATGTGAAATTTTCTCCCGCCGAATCCGATCAATCGGGCAGTTGCGTGATCGAAGCGAAGACAATCGCCAAGACTTATGGGGCCGGGCCCGTGGTGCGGGATTTCTCCATCCGGATTCTGCGCGGGGACCGCGTTGGAATTGTTGGGCCAAATGGTGCGGGCAAGACCACGCTTCTCAATCTTCTGACCGGCCGGCTGGAACCCGATTCCGGCACGGTGAAGCTCGGCACCAATCTCAGAATCGCCACACTCGATCAAAGCCGCGCCTTGCTCGATCCCGAGATGAGCTTGAGCGGCGTCTTAACCGGCGGTGTCGGCGACATCGTCCATGCCGGCGGACAAGCGCGGCACGTGATCAGCTACATGAAGGATTTTCTGTTTCAGCCCGAACAGGCGCGCACCCCGGTGCACGTGCTTTCCGGCGGCGAGCGGGCGAGGCTTCTGATCGCAAAGGCGCTGGCGACGCCGTCCAATCTCCTAGTGCTGGATGAACCCACCAACGATCTGGACCTCGAAACGCTCGATCTGCTGGAGGAAATGATCGCCGATTATCGGGGCACCGCGGTGATCGTCAGCCATGATCGCGATTTTCTCGACCGGGTCGCCACTTCGGTGTTGATGGCCGAAGGCGATGGCCGTTTCGTCGAATATGCCGGGGGTTACACCGACATGCTGGCGCAGCGCGGCGAAGGCGTATCGGCGAAGGAACCGCCCAAACCCGTTGACTCACGTGCCGCAGCGAAGGAGCGCAACCCCGCTTCGGCCAAGCGCAAACTGAGCTTCGCCGAAAAACACGCGCTCGACACGCTCCCGTCACGCATCGCGGCGCTCACGGGTGAAATCGCCGCTCTGCAGTCGCAACTTTCCGACAGCGCCCTTTACGCCCGCGACCCCAAGCGCTTTCTCGAAACCAGCGCGAAGCTCGAAACATCCCAGAACGACCTTAATGCCGCCGAAATGCGCTGGCTGGAGCTGGAAATGCTGCGCGAGGATATCGAAGGCGCGGGGTGACTACAGCGACCCGATTCCGGCCCCGATGAGGAACAGGAGCGCACCGATCGCCGCACCCACCAGCGTTCCATTGATCCGGATATATTGCAGATCGCCGCCGACATGGGATTCGATGGTCGCCGCCACTTTCGGACCGTCCCAGCTCTCGACGATCTCCGCGATATATTTGCCGATCTGGATTCGCCAGGGCGCGATGGAATCGACCAGCACGCCCTCGATGGCGGCATTGAGATAATCCTGCATCGCGGGCATCTGCTGCAACAACCGGCCAAAAGTCCTCACAATCTTCACTGTCACAATCGCCGTCTTGGGCGAAGCGCCGGCTGTATCGGCAATCAGTTCGCGCTTGACGTCGTCCCATATCGTGCCCAACGCGTTGAGCAATGCATGATTGGAGGCGACGGCGTTCTGAATCTCCGCGAGCAGTTTGGGATAATCGGCCGAGCGGCGGAATGCCATGACGCTATCGCGCATCCAGCAATCCAGCCGCGTCCGCTCGTCGCTTCCCGGTGTGACGATCGCATTCAGCCAGGCCTGGGCGCCATCGACGATGGCCTGGGCGATGCGCCGGTCGAAATAGCGTGGGAAAAATCGCCCGGTGCGTTCACCGACACGCTCCACGATCGGCTCCCTGAGTGCCTGCAGCGAAGGCCCCGCCATGGCGACGCCCGCATCGATGAAGTCCATGTGCTTGCCGGTTCCCACGAAATCGTCCAGCAGCCCGTCCACGATGGGCACGAACTCGACCCGGCTGATGCCCTGTTGCGCGAGGTTGCGGACAAAGTTATGGACATCGGCATCGTTCAGCCCCGAGAGCAGCGGCGGTACCAGGGCGGCAGTGCGCGCGGCGATGAAATCCGCGGCCTCTTCGGTGTCTAGCCATTGCGCGATCTGGCCCGCGCGATTGTGCCGTCTCAACCTCTCCGTCAGAAGGGCGGGGTCCAGAAAGGAATCGCGCACGAATTGGCCGAGCGCGCGGCCGATCTCGTTCTTGCGTGACGGGATCAGCGCGGTGTGCGGAATGGGCAGGCCCAGCGGGTGGCGGAACAAGGCGGTGATCGCGAACCAATCGGCCAAGCCGCCGACGATGGCCGCTTCGGCGGCGGTGTTGATCAGGCGG
>DASYEG010000095.1:0-3041 GCA_036499145.1 Micropepsaceae bacterium
CGGCCAACTGGGCGTCAAGGACATCGTTATCGGCATGCCGCATCGCGGGCGGCTGAACATGCTCGCCAATGTGATGGCCAAGCCCTATCGTCAGTTGTTCCACGAATTCGCCGGCGGTTCTGCGAAACCCTCTGACGTGCAGGGCTCGGGCGACGTCAAATATCACCTCGGCGCTTCTTCCGACCGTGTGTTCGACGCTAATGAGGTGCATCTGTCCCTCACCGCGAACCCCTCGCATCTTGAAGCGGTGGACCCGGTGGTGCTCGGCAAATCGCGCGCCAAGCAATTCCAATATGGCGACAAGGTTACCCGTGCGAGCGTCTTGCCGCTGCTGATGCACGGCGATGCCGCCTTCGCCGGCCAGGGCGTCGTGGCGGAATGTTTCGCGATGTCGGGAACCAAGGGATTCCGCACCGGCGGCACGATCCATTTCATCGTCAACAATCAGATTGGTTTCACCACGACACCCGGCTATGCGCGGTCATCGCCTTATCCTTCGGATGTCGCGCTGATGGTGCAGGCGCCGATCTTCCACGTGAATGGGGATGATCCCGAAGCGGTGGTGCATTGCTGCCGTATCGCAACCGAATACCGGCAGCTGTTCCACAAGGACGTGGTGGTGGATATGTTCTGCTATCGCCGCTTCGGCCACAACGAAAGCGACGAGCCGTTCTTCACGCAGCCCTTGATGTATCGCGCAATCAAGGAGCATCCCACCACGCTGGAATTGTATTCGAAGAAGCTGATCGGTGAAGGTGTGGTCAGCGAAAAAGAAGTCGCCGACATGATTGCCGCCTTCCAGCAAAGGCTCGAACAAGATCTGGAAGTCGCCAAATCCCATCTGCCGAACAAAGCCGATTGGCTGGACGGTCGCTGGACGGGCCTGGAAACGGCACCGCGCGGCGATCGCCGCGGTACCACCGAAGTCGATATGGAAACCTTGAAGAAGGTCGGCATGGCGATTTCGCATGTGCCGGAGAATTTTCATGCCCACCGTACCATCGCGCGTTTGATGCAGACCAAGCGTCAGATGATCGAAACCGGCGAAGATATCGACTGGGCGACCGGCGAGGCGCTGGCATTCGGCACTCTGATCGATGATGGATTCCCGGTGCGTCTGTCGGGCCAGGATTCGTCGCGCGGCACCTTCTCGCAGCGCCACGCGGCCCTGATCGATCAGGAGACCGAAGAGCGCTACATCCCGCTGAACCATATCCGCGAAGATCAGCCGGAATTCGAAGTGGTCGATTCGCTGCTTTCGGAAGAGGCGGTGGTCGGGTTCGAATATGGCTACAGCCTCGCCGAGCCCAAGGCGCTCGTGCTTTGGGAAGCGCAATTCGGCGATTTCGCCAATGGCGCCCAAGTGGTGATCGATCAGTTCATCGCCTCGGGCGAAATGAAATGGTTGCGCATGTCGGGCCTTGTCATGCTCTTGCCGCACGGCTTCGAAGGTCAGGGACCCGAACATTCCTCGGCCCGCATGGAGCGCTATCTGCAGCTCTGCGCCGACGACAATATGCAGGTGGCCTATTGCACGACGCCGGCCAATTACTTCCACGTGTTGCGCCGCCAATTGCATCGCAATTTCCGCAAGCCGCTGATCCTGATGACGCCCAAATCGCTGCTGCGCCATAAGCGGGCGGTATCCAAGCTGTCCGAGTTCGGACCGGGTTCGTCCTTCCATCGCGTGCTGTGGGACGATGCCGAGACCGCACCCGGTTCCACGATCACACTGGTTCCCAACGAGGAAATCCGGCGCGTGGTGCTCTGCACCGGCAAGGTCTATTACGATCTTCTGGAAGAGCGCGAGAAGCGCAACGAAACCCGCATCCAGCTTTTGCGGATCGAGCAGCTTTATCCCTTCCCCGGCCTGGCTCTGACCGATGAACTGACGCGCTTTCCCAATGCGGAGATCATCTGGTGCCAGGAGGAGCCGAAGAATCAGGGCGCCTGGACGTTCCTTGCGCCGAACATCGAAGGCGTCATGGAACAATTGGGACGCACCGGTCCGTTGCGCTATACCGGGCGTAAGGCATCGGCGTCACCGGCGGCAGGTCAGATGAGTCAACATCTTGCCGAACTCAAAGCCTTCCTCAACGACGCTCTGACGCTGTAATGGATGCAGACTCGCCCCTCGACAGCTCGGGGTGAGGAAAAGGTTTGGTCCTCATGCTGAGCTGATCGGCGCATGAGGTGCAGGGGTTTCGCATATGAGCATTGAAATCAAAGTACCGGCGATGGGCGAATCCGTCACCGAGGCGACGATTGCCCGGTGGCTGAAGAAAGAAGGCGATTCGGTCAACCGCGACGAACCGTTGGTCGAACTCGAAACCGACAAGGTCAATGTCGAGGTTCCTTCACCGGCGGCCGGCGTGCTCGAACATATCAGCATCCAGCAGGGCGGCACGGTGGGCGTCGGCACGGTTCTGGGCGCGGTCGCGGAAGGTGCGGCGGCTGCCAAACCATCGGCCCAACCGGAAAGCGCCAAACCCGCAAAAGCGAAAACGCCGGAAGCCAAGTCTGCGCCAGCACCCGCCGCGGCTGCCGCACCCCCTCCGCCACCACCGCCTTCGGTTCGGCGCATCGCCGAGGAGGAGAAGCTCGACCTTTCGACTGTCGCCGGATCCGGCAAGCGCGGCCAGATCACCAAGGCTGACGCGTTGGCGGCGCTGGAAGCGGTGAAAACCCCGATGAGCGCGCCGCCGGTCCGGGCCTCAGCCCCATCGCCGCGGGGCGACCGCGAAGAACGCGTGCCGATGTCGCGGCTGCGCAAGACCATCGCGCTGCGTCTGAAGGAAAGCCAGGACATCGCCGCCCAGCTCACCACGTTCAACGAAGTCGATATGTCGAAGTTGATGGCCCTTCGCATGGCCTATAAGGACGGCTTCGAAAAGAAGCACGGCGTGAAGCTCGGCTTCATGGGCTTCTTCGTGAAGGCCTGCATCGCCGCCTTGAAAGAGATTCCCGCGGTGAACGCCGAAATCGACGGTGACGACATCGTCTACAAGAATTATTTCGACATCGGCGTGGCGGTTTCGACC
>DASYEG010000096.1:0-2989 GCA_036499145.1 Micropepsaceae bacterium
GCCGAAAACTCGTGCGCCTCAAGGGTGGAGACCCGGCAATTTTCGGACGCCTTGGCGAGGAAATCGCCGCGCTCCAGCATGCTTGCATTCCATTCGCAATTGTACCGGGCATCACGGCGGCATCTGCAGCGGCCGCGGCAAGCGGAATCTCTCTCTCCCTGCGGGGCCGCGCGAGACGCGTGCAATTCGTGGCGGCCCATGCGCGTCACGGCGAAGAACTCGAACTCGATTGGCCCGCCCTCGCCGACAATTCCGCGACCACCGTTTTCTATATGGCGCGCGAATCCGCAAGCCTGATTGCCGAGCGGTTGATATCCCATGGGCTCAGCGCAAGCACGCCGGTGCTGTTGATGAGCGATGTCAGC
Source organism: Micropepsaceae bacterium (assembly GCA_036499145.1). Taxonomy (GTDB): domain Bacteria; phylum Pseudomonadota; class Alphaproteobacteria; order Micropepsales; family Micropepsaceae; genus CAIYRG01. The sequence goes on from DASYEG010000096.1 coordinate 366, forward strand.
CATACCACCGAAATGCGGATGTGCGTTGCCCTGTCGGGTTTGGCGGATGCGGTCGAAAATTTTCCGCCGGCTGTGCCTCTGATTATTCTCATCGGCGAAGTGACGGAAGGAGCCGCCACCCACGCACATCGGGTTGGAGCATTTTCCCAAGCCCTCGCGCTCCACCCTGCCTGTGCGTAGGAGCCATCCATGAACATGATCGCACCCAAGCGCGAGCATCTGGTTGTCGTGGGCAATGGCATGGCCGGAATGCGCACCGTCGAGGAATTGCTGAAACGCCCCGGCGGCAAACATTTTCGCATAACGGTTTTCGGGGCGGAGCCGCACGTCAATTACAACCGCATCATGTTGTCTTCGGTGCTGGCCGGCGATAAGAGCGTCGATGACATCATCATAAATTCGCGCGAATGGTATGATGAAAACGGCATCACGCTGATCATCGGTGATCCGGTCAAACGCATCGACCGGCAGGCGCGCACTATTACATCCGCAAATGGCGTCACGGTTGGTTACGATAATCTACTGATAGCCACGGGCTCACGTCCGCTCGCCCCCCCAATCCCGGGGCTCTCCCTTCCGGGTGTTTGCGCATTCCGTGACATTGCCGATGTCGACAAGATGCTGGAGGCCGCACGCACCCATAAGCGTGCCGTGGTGATCGGCGGCGGGCTGCTGGGGCTGGAGGCAGCCTGGGGCCTGAAACAGCGCGGCATGTCGGTGGCGCTCGTTCATCTGATGCCGACTCTAATGGAGCGTCAGTTGGACGCCGCTTCCGGTCAGCTTCTGCAACGCGATCTTGACCGCCGGGGCATTGCGTTTTTCACCGATGGTCAGACCGAGGAGATCACCGGCAGTGAACGCGCCGAAGGTGTGCGGCTTGCGGACGGACGGTTCATTCCGGCCGATCTGGTGGTCCTGGCCATCGGCATTCGTCCCAATATCGATCTGGCCCGCGCGGCAGAGCTGGAGGTCAATCGCGGAATCGTGGTCGCGGACGATATGCGCACCAGCGATTCCGATATTTTTGCCGTCGGCGAATGCGTGGAGCATCGCGGTCAGGTCTTTGGTCTGGTTGCTCCGCTTTGGGATCAAGCAAAAGTCTGCGCCGCGCAGCTCGCCGGAGATGAAACGGCTCTGTTCTCCGCCGGGGCTTTGTCCACCAGCCTCAAAATAACCGGTGTCGATGTGTTCTCAGCCGGGGCCCTGATGGCCGCGGACGAAAGCGACGATGAGATCACGCTGCGCGACGACAATCGCGGGCTGTACAAAAAAATTGTGCTGCGCGAAGGCCGGCTGGTGGGTGCGGTGATGTACGGCGATGTCGCGGACGGTCAATGGTATTTGCGCCTGATACGGGAGAAGACCGATGTGGCCGGGCTGCGCGACCGGTTGGTTTTCGGCCGCGCATTTGCCGAAGCAAACAAACCGCCATCTGCGGATTCGGATGTCGTGGGTATGGCCGACGAGGCACAGATCTGCGGCTGCAACGGCGTGTCCAAATCCACCATCGTTTGCGCCATCAAGGGGAAAGAACTTACGTCACTCTCGCAAGTGCGAGCCCACACCAAAGCGTCGGCGTCTTGCGGCCAGTGCACGCCACTGGTCGAAGCGCTTTTAGCGCACACAACGGGCGTGGTGGCCGAGAAGAAAATCGCCCCCCTCTGCGATTGCACGCAGGCGGGACATGACGAAATCCGCCGGGCGATTTGCGAGCAGAATCTCAAAACCATGCAGGCGGTGCGCGATGCGTTCGGCTGGGCGAAGAAAGAGGGTTGCCACAAATGCCGTCCGGCGCTGAATTATTATCTAATTTGCGCCTGGCCGGGCGAATATCGCGACGATTCCCGTTCGCGCTTCGTCAATGAGCGCGTACACGCCAATATCCAGAAAGACGGCACTTATTCCGTGGTGCCGCGGATGTGGGGCGGAGTCACAACCCCGGCGGAATTGCACGCCATCGCATCGGTCGCGGAAAAATTTGCCATTCCCACCGTGAAGATCACAGGCGGGCAGCGCATCGACCTTCTCGGCGTCAAGAAAGAAGATCTGCCTGCGGTGTGGGGCGATTTGAACAAAGCCGGCCTGGTCTCCGGCCACGCCTATGCCAAAGGCCTTCGCACCGTTAAGACCTGCGTTGGCACCGAATGGTGCCGCTTCGGTACGCAGGATTCGACGGGCCTCGGTATCAAGCTCGAAAAAATGTGCTGGGGCTCCTGGACGCCGCACAAGGTGAAATTCGCGGTATCGGGGTGTCCGCGCAATTGCGCGGAAACCACCATCAAGGATATGGGCGTGGTGTGCGTCGAGGCGGGATACGACATTCTGGTTGGCGGCAATGGCGGGCTTGAGGTGCGTGTCACCGATCCGTTGGTTAGGGTCGCGAGCGAAGCCGAAGTGCTTGAATATGCGGGCGCCTTCATGCAGCTCTACCGTGAGGAGGCGCATTATCTCGAACGCACCGCACCCTGGATCGCGCGCGTCGGGATCGATTATGTGAAGAATCGCCTTGTCGAGGACGGCGACAATCGCCGCGCTCTGCACGCGCGGTTTCTCCATTCCCAGACATTCGTGCAGACCGATCCTTGGGCGGATCGCGCGAAGGGTGCCGATGCCCACGAGTTCGC
>DASYEG010000097.1:0-8630 GCA_036499145.1 Micropepsaceae bacterium
GACGCCCGCCATATCCTTGTATTCCTGCAAGGTCTTGGCCTTGGGATCGGTGTCGCGCAGTTTTTCGCCGTCATAGACGCGCATCTTCGAATAAAGATTCGAGTTCTCGTGCTCCTTGAGCCGCGTCAGCACGCAGAAGCGCCCCAGCATTTCCAGCGTCTCGGGCGCGCAGGAGGCCTTGTCGAGCTGGCTCTCCTTCAAGAGCTTCTTGTAGATCTGCACTTCCTCGGTGACGCGCAGGCAGTACGGCACGGTGATGACGCAGATGCGGTCGAGGAAAGCTTCGTTGTTCTTGTTGGCCTTGAAGACCTGCCATTCGGCCTCGTTCGAATGGGCGAGGATGACGCCGTTGAACGGAATGGGACCGAGCGTTTCGGTGCCGATGTAATTGCCTTCCTGGGTGGCAGTCAGCAGCGGGTGCAAGACCTTGATCGGCGCCTTGAACATCTCGACGAATTCGAGAAGGCCCTGATTGGCGTGGCAGAGCCCGCCCGAGAAGGAATAGGCGTCCGGATCGTTCTGGCTGAAATGTTCGAGCTTGCGGATATCCACCTTGCCGACGAGCGAGGAAATATCCTGGTTGTTCTCATCGCCGGGCTCGGTCTTGGCGACCGCGATCTGACGCAGCTTCGAAGGATAAAGCCGCGCCACTTCGAATTTGGAGATGTCGCCGTTGAACTCGTCCAGCCGCTTCACCGCCCACGGGCTCATCACGCTGGTGAGCCGGTGGCGCGCGATGCCGTATTTGTCTTCGAGCAGTGCCGCCAGATCGGCGGAACGAAACAGCCCGAGCGGACTTTCGAACACCGGACTGATCTGGTCTCCCGCCTTCAACACATAGATCGGCTGCTTCTCCATCAAATCTTTGAGACGCTCGGCGAGCGAGGATTTACCGCCGCCGACCGGTCCCAGCAGATAGAGAATCTGCCGCTTCTCTTCCAATCCTTGCGCCGCGTGCTTGAAATAGCCCACGATACGTTCGATCGTGTCTTCCATGCCGAAGAAACCGTCGAACGCTTTGTAGCGCTTGATGGTCCGGTTGAAGAAGATGCGCCCTAGCCGGGGATCTTGCGCCGTGTCGATCAGCTCCTGCTCGCCGATCGCGGAGATCATGCGTTCCGCCGGAGAGGCGTACAGCATCTTGTCGTCACGCGCGGCGAGCAGCCAATCGCGCAGACTCATCGTCTCCAATTGTTCACGCGAATAGTCGCGGTTGAACAGGTCGAATACGTCGAGGTTACTCATTCTCTCCCGCTCCTTCCGGTCGGGCTAAGCCCAGGTGAACAAAACAAGATGTCGAATACATGGCGAAGCTCGCGCCAAATCAATGCACGATCTGTGCCTCGTTGCATGAACGATTGCTTAACTTTGTCTTTTCTTTGAGGTTGAGTGCGTCCGGTTTCGCAAGCCTTGCCCGCGAAACGCGCAACTCCACATGACGCGGCAATCGCCAAATGAACCCCGCGAACTGCGGCCTTCCGTCTTGCGAATGCGGCCGCCGATTCCCAATTGTACCGCGAGACAGGAAGATGCAGAAGGGAGGCTGGGCAATCATGCTGTGTAAAAACACAAGCAGCATTCATGCATGCTCTTCTGATTCACGAGGAAAATCGCTCCACGGAGCGCACTTGCGTCAATAACGCACAGAGGCAATCACCGTTCCGCTCAAGGCTTGCGGTTAGATTCTTGCGGATTTTTCTTGAACCCGCGTTCGCGTACGGTCAAGCTCGAACGATGGGCACGAAGTTGATCATCCGCAAAGCACGCCCGACCGATGCCGAGGGCGTGGCGCGAGTTTATGTCGCTTCCTGGCGCGATACCTACCCGCTGGTGCTCCCGACCCGCCTGCTGTCCAGCATGACCATCGAAGGCCAGAGCGCGCGCTGGCGAAATGCCATTACCATCGCCGCACGCGAAGCGGTCTATGTCGCCGAGGATGAAGCGGGCCGGATCGCCGGCATGACGAGCATGGGCCGCGCGCGGGATTCCGGCCTTGGATATGATGCGGAAATTTATACGCTCTATGTCGATCCCATGCTGACCGGGACCGGGATCGGCCGGGCGCTGCTGGCCGGGGCCTTCGAAGCGCTGGCCGAACGCGGGCACGCACGTTGCGTGATTTGGGCCCATGCCGGAAACCCGGCACGATTCTTCTATCACGCGATGGGCGGGCGGCTGATCGCAGAGCGCACCACCGCGATGATGGGAGCGCCGGTTCCGGAAGTCGCCTTCGGGTGGACGAAGCTTGCCCTGGCCGAGGCCAGCCGCAGCAATTAGGATTCGCGTGCGCCTGAGCCGGCCATGGGCGAGCGCCGCTGGGTGAGGCGATACGCCATTTTCATCGGCAGCAATCTCACCATCGCGGTAATGAATTTATATTGCGCGCCCGGAACGCAGACCGGATCGTTTTTCATTACGGCACGATAGCCATCCTCGGCCACACGCTCGGCGGACAGCCACATGAATTCCGGCAAGCGGCTCATCGCGGACCGCGTTCCATTGACGTCGTGGAATTCGCTGTGCGTGAACCCCGGACACAGCGCGCTCACGTGGACGCCGGTTTGCGATTGCTCGCTGTGCAGGGATTGCGAAAATTTGATCATCAGCGCTTTGGCGGCGCCATACAGCGTATGACGCGCCGCGCCCGGCATGAATCCGGCAACCGAGGCGACATTCAATATCCGGCCGTAGCCCCTGTTCGTCATGGCGGGAAGAAGGCGGTGTGTGAGCTCGCAAGGCGCGGTCACAAGCACCTGAAGAAAATCGCGCTGCGCCTCCCACGGCGTCTCGCGGTAAAGTCCGGCAACCCCGTAGCCCGCATTGTTGATCAGCGCGTCGATCGTGAGGCCCGCCTGTTGAATTGCGTCAATCAGCCTGGCGGGTGTTTCGGGAAGCGCCAGATCGGCCAGGAACACATGTGCGGCAATTCCATGGGCCGCGCGCAATTCGGCGGCGAGCGCATTCAGCCGTTCGGCACGCCTGGCCGTCAGCACCAGATCGAAACCATTGGCGGCAAAGACCCGGGCCAGCGCCATCCCGATCCCGGCCGATGCGCCCGTGATCAGCGCGGTGCGTCCCGCCCCTTCACGCGATGTGCTCATTCGTCCCCGCCGCCCGCGCCAAGATCCTTGGGACGGATGTAATCGACGAGCCGTCCCGATCCGGGTTTGATCGCGCTCCACTGCGCCATCGCAAAATCCAGCACCGCGAGCGCGGCGGTCGGAAATTTATCGGCGAGGCTTTCGGCTCGCGCACGTTCGCCGGGGCTTTGCGGCTGCAGCGCGAGCGCCATCGCCAATTGCTCCATGCCTGGATTATGCCCGACCAGAAGTAACGGCGACATGTCCTGAACCACGCTATGGATTTCAGCCAGAAGCTGCGGCCATTCCGCCAGATACAGCGCGCGATCGTACCGAATGCCGTCCGTGAACTCCAAAAGCGGCATCAGAAGTGCCGCGGTTTCTTTGGCGCGCTGAGCGGTGGAACAAAGCACATAAGCGGGCCGATACCCCTCTCTACGCATCCGCGACGCCATGCGCGGCACGGCCTTTCGTCCGCGCGCGGAAAGAGGCCGCTCGTGGTCGCCGGTGTGGGCCGACCAATCCGATTTGGCGTGTCGCAGGAGCAATAGCCGCAATGAACGCCTCTCGAATAGAGCCTCAACACTAGGCAGCGCCCGGCGTGCTGACAAGCGATGCCTGGCTTTTCAATCGCCCCACGGATCGTGCGAACCGGCAAGAAAAGTCCCCGCGCCATCCGCCGCTGGATTTTTTGCACGCTCTCGTTGCGGTTGTCAGAGGGAGCGCCGGGACCGCTCACGCTTGACGTGTGGACAGGCGGACCCTATCGCTTTGCTTTCACACGGCCTGCGGATTTGACATGGCGACGAATAAGGATTGGGCGAATTGGAAACGGCAGACGCTCGCGGTCCGCGGGGGCCAGCGGCGTAGCCCGTTTCAGGAAACGAGCGAGGCTCTGTACCTCACTTCGGGCTACGCCTATGAGGGGCCGGAAGAAGCCGAGGAACGTTTCAAGGGCGCGCCCGGCTACACCTATACGCGCTATGGCAATCCGACGATTTCGATTTTCGAAGAACGCATGGCGCTGCTGGAAGGCGCGCCTGTCGGACGTGCCACAGCGTCGGGCATGGCGGCGGTCACCGCGACTTTTCTGTGCTGCCTGAAGGCGGGCGATCATGTGGTGGCCGCGCGTGCGATGTTCGGCGCGATCCGCTATGTGGTCGAGGACGTCCTGGCGCGCTTCGGCATCACCAGCACCATCGTGGACGGCACCGACCTTGAATCCTGGCGGGCGGCCATGCGCCCAGAGACGAAAATCGTTTTCTTCGAGACGCCTTCCAATCCGACGCTCGAGATCGTCGATATCGCGGGCGTGGCGGACATCGCGCACAAATTTGGCGCGCGCGTCGTGGTGGACAACGCGTTTGCCTCGCCCGCGCTGCAGCGCCCGATGGAGTTCGGTGCCGATATCGTCGTGCATTCCTCCACCAAATATATCGACGGCCAGGGCCGCGCGATGGGCGGCATCATTTTGTGCAAGGAAGATTTCCTGAAAGACCACCTTCAAATCTTCCTGCGCAACACCGGGCCGGCGCTGAGCCCCTTCAATGCCTGGGTGCACCTGAAAAGCCTCGAAACGCTGGACCTGCGCATGCGCGAACATTGCCGCAATGCCGTTGCCATTGCGGATTTCCTGGCGGCGCAGAAAAATGTGCGCCTGGTGATTTATCCGTTCCGCGAAAGCTCGCGAACCAATGCGGCGCAAATCGCTCTTGCCAGGAAACAGATGTCGGGCGGCGGCGGCGTGGTGACCTTCGAAGTGGCGGGCGGAAAGAAAGAAGCGTTCAAGGTCGCCAAGAGCCTGAAGCTGATCGATGTCTCCAACAATTTGGGAGACACCAAGAGCCTGCTCACCCATCCCGCCACGACAACCCATCAGCGTCTCACGCTCGAAGCGCGGCTCGCCGCCGGAGTCACCGACGGCATGTTGCGCATCTCGGTTGGTTTGGAAGACCCCGCCGATGTCTGCGATGACCTCGCCCAGGCGCTGTCGAAAATCTGAAGGACCGTCCAATGGAACATCACGCCACGATCGATTGGCGCCGCACGACCGACACCTATACGTACGAAACCTACAATCGCGCGCATGAATGGCATTTCCATGCCGTGACGGTGGCGGCCTCTTCGGCGCCGGATTTCCGCGGCGAGCGTGAGCGCGTCAATCCGGAGGAAGCATTCATCGCGGCACTTTCCTCCTGTCATATGCTGACGTTTCTCGCGATCGCGGCAAAGAAAAAGCTGCCGCTCGATTCTTATCGTGACGAGGCGATCGGCTATCTGGAAAAGAACGCGGCCGGGCGGCTTGCGATCACGCGCGTGATCCTGCGGCCGCGCATCCAATGGCCGCAGGGCGTGACGGTGGCGCAAGCGGACCTGGAAACGATGCACCATCAAGCCCATGAAGGCTGCTTTATCGCGAATTCCGTGAACACGAATGTCACTGTGGAGCCGCAGCATTGAGCCGGCATCGTTACGAAGAGACCACACGCGACATCCGGATCGCGATCGAGCCCGATTTCCTCGAAGACCAATCGGAACCGGAGGAGAACCGCTTTCTCTGGTCGTATCGCGTCGTCATCGAAAACAAGAGCGCGCTCGCCGTGCAATTGCTCTCGCGCTACTGGCGGATCACCGATGCGCGGGGCCGCGTTCGGGAAGTGCGCGGTGACGGCGTGGTGGGCGAGCAGCCGGTGATCGCGCCCGGCCGCGCCTTCGAATATACCAGCGGCGCACCGTTGGAGACGGCTTCCGGATTCATGACCGGCACCTATCACATGCGCGCCTCCACCGGCGAAAGCTTCGAGGTCGGCATCCCGATGTTCGCGCTCGAAAGCCCTTACGAAGCCCACCGGATGCATTGATGGAGCCGCGTCCTGGTTTCCTGCAATGTTTCCACTAGAATGCCGTCATCGCTATTGGAGCCTTCGCATGGATACGTGCCGCCTCTCCCTCATCACTCCGTCTACGCCGACGGAACCCAAGCCCAGCCGGGAGGAAGCCGAGGCCGCCGTGCGCACATTGCTTCGCTGGGCGGGGGACGATCCCGAGCGTGAGGGTCTGCGCGATACGCCGGCCCGCGTTGCGCGCGCCTATGAGGATTGGTTTTCCGGCTACGCAGACGATCCGGTCTCATTTCTCCAGCGAACCTTCGAGGAGGTCGAGGGTTATGACGAAATGGTCGTGCTGCGCGACATCCGGTTCGAATCGCATTGCGAGCACCATCTGGCGCCGATCATCGGCCGGGCCCATGTCGGCTATCTTCCGGACCGCAAGGTCGTGGGCATCTCCAAGCTTGCCCGCGTGGTGGACGCCTATGCCCGGCGCCTGCAGGTCCAGGAAAAGATGAGCGCGCAGATCGCCAATTGCATCCAGCATATCCTGGAGCCCAAGGGCGTCGCCGTGGTGATCGAGGCCGCGCACCAATGCATGACGACGCGTGGCGTTCACAAAACCGGCGTGACCATGGTGACATCCATGATGCTGGGCGCGTTTCGCGAAGATTCGCGCACCCGGCGCGAATTCCTCGCCATGATTCATCATCCCGTCGCCCCAGGGTCATGAGAAACGCTCCATGCTGTCCGGCACACCCATTGTGGATATGCTCGGCAGGCTGATCGCCTTCGACACGACGAGCCGAAATTCCAACCTCGATCTGATCGCATTCGCGCGCGAAACACTGGAAAAATCCGGCGCGACGATCCGGCTGACCTATGATTCGGACAAGCGCAAAGCCAATCTGTTCGCGACACTGGGGCCCGAGCGCGACGGTGGTTACGTGCTGTCCGGCCACAGCGACGTCGTTCCGGTAGACGGCCAGGAATGGTCGAGCAATCCCTTCAAAAGCGAGATTCGCGACGGACGCCTCTATGGGCGCGGCGCCGCCGACATGAAAGGCTTCATTGCGGCCGCGCTGGCGCTCGCTCCGGAATTCGCCGCCGCCGATCTGAAGCGCCCTATCCACATCGCATTGTCGTTCGACGAAGAAGTGGGCTGCGTCGGCGTGCGCCGGCTGCTGGCGGATTTGGAAAGCGCCGGGATACGCCCCGCGCTCGCCCTCATCGGAGAGCCGACCGAGATGCGGGTCGTCGCCGCGCATAAGGCAGGGGCGGTGATCGAGACCATCGTGCATGGCCGCGAAGGTCATTCCAGCGCCCCGGCATTGGGCGCCAATGCCGTGATGATGGCCGGCGAATTCATTGCCGCATTGTCGGCCATCGGAAATGACTTGATGGCGGAGCGCGATGAATTCTTCGAGCCGCCCTATACGACCGTCCAGGCCAACATGATTTCGGGCGGAACGGCGGTGAACGTGCTCGCGCGCGATGCCAAGGTGATTTGGGAATATCGCGCCCTTCCCGACCGTGACACGCAGACGATCTTGGAACGGGCGCAAGCCGCCGCTCAGGCGATATTGCCGCGCTACCGCGAAGGCGCCCCAAACGCCGATTTTCAGACCCGGATCAAGGCCGCCTATCCGGGGCTCAAGCGCGATTCCCATTCGCCCGCGGTGCATCTGGCATCGGCGCTTTGCGGCAGCAACGACGTGCACGCGGTTTCCTATGGCACCGAAGCGGGGCTGTTCCAGCAAGCCGGGATTCCGGCGGCGATTTGCGGACCCGGCTCGATCACCCAGGCTCACCGGGCCGATGAGTTCGTGGCGGTCGATCAGCTCGATGCCTGCGCCGCGTTCCTGCGGCGGCTCCTACAAAGAGCGGCGGAATAGCATCGGCCTATGCCCATCGGGATAGCCCGCTGTCGAGGGCATTAGATGTGCTAACGCGCCAGCGATTCCAGCGGGAACTCGTACACCGAACCGCAGAATTCGCAGCGCGTGCGGATGACACCGTCCGGATCGGGCAGGTCCTTCAGCGCTTCGGCCGAATAGGATTTCAGCACCGTGCGCACGCGTTCGGATTCGCAACTGCATTGGAAGCGCAGCTTCTGACTCGGATGCACGCGCACCTCGTCTTCATGGAAGAGGCGCCACAAAATCGATTCCGCCGCGACGGCGGTGTCCAGCAATTCAACGTCTTCCAGCGTCTGCAGGAAAAGCGAGACGCGCCGCCAATCGTCGGACGCCGTGACGTCGGCGATCCTGGCACCCGGCACCGCCTGAACCATCAGCGCGCCGGCCCGCCAGCCATGGCCCGCATCCGCGCGATAGATGGGACCGGCCGCGAGCCGCAGCCGCGTCGCGAGCTGCTCGCTCTGGGCGAAATAGGTTTCGGCCGAAGCAGCGAGTCCATCGGGCGACAGCGGCACCAGGCCTTGATAGGCTTGCGCCCCCTTTTTGGGTTCGATGGTGATGGCAAGCGCACCTTTGCCCACCAGGCTTCCGAAATGATTCGGCCGCCCCGCTTCGGCAAAGCGCTTTTCGTCCACGCGCGCATATCCGCGCAAGCCGCCGTCCGCGAAATAATCGGTCGCCAGGAGATTGAGCGGCCCATCGCCCTTGGTCTGCACGCTGAGACGCCCCTCGAATTTCAGCGACGAACCCAGCAACGCCGACAAGGCCAGGGCCTCGGCCAGCACGCGCTGACCGGCCTCCGG
>DASYEG010000098.1:0-12061 GCA_036499145.1 Micropepsaceae bacterium
CCCAGAGCCGCTACTGGGCATAGCGGCATCATTACAGGCGCGCTTCCAATGCCCATCCTTCTGGTTGGGACAGGCGACCGGCTGCTCTATGCCAATCAGGCGGCGGAGCAATTCTTCGACATGGGCGTGGGCCTTTTGCTGAAGCAGACGCTGAGCGACCTTCTTCCATTCGGCAGTCCGTTGCTGCAACTGGTGCAGCAGGCGCGCAACCGCGGCGCCTCGATCGCCGAGCGCAATGTCGATCTGACAACGCCCAAATTGGGGGAGCGTTTGGCCGACGTCACGCTGACGCCTTCCGGCGATGAAGAAGGGGTGATCATTCTTTTGCAGGAACGCAGCCTTGCCCAGCGCATCGACCGGCAGCTTCTTTATCGTGGGGCCGCGCGTTCGATGAGCGGCATGGCGGCCGTGCTCGCCCACGAGATCAAAAATCCGTTGGCGGGCATCCGGGGCGCCGCGCAGCTTCTGGAGGACGCGATCTCGCCCAACGACCGGTCGCTTGCGCAACTCATCTGCAATGAAGCCGATCGCATTCGCGCACTGATCGATCGGATGGAGGCGTTTGGGGATCCGATGGCGCTGGTGCGCGGGCCGGTGAACATTCACGAAGTGCTCGACCGGGTAAGACGCGTGGCCGAGACGAGCTTCGGCCGCCGCATGCGCATCGTCGAAGTTTTCGATCCGTCGCTTCCTCCCGTCTGGGGCGATCGCGACAATCTGATTCAGGCCTTCATGAACATTGTGCGCAATGCGGCCGATGCGGCACCCGCCGACAATGGCGAGATCGTGCTCACGACGGCCTATCGTCCCGGTGTGCGGATCGCAGTCACCGGCACCGGACAAAAGCATCGCCTGAGTCTGCCCCTCGAAGTCACCGTCCGCGATAATGGCGTGGGGATCGCGCACGATCTTCTTCCCTATATCTTCGATCCCTTCATCACCACCAAGACCCATGGCGCCGGGCTCGGCCTTCCGCTCGTCGCCAAGATCATCAACGATCATGGCGGCGTCATCGAATGCGAATCCCAGCCGCGTCGCACGCTCTTTCGCGTGCTGTTGCCGGTCGCCTCCGCCGAAACCCAACATCATCACAGCGAGCCCGCACATGCCTGAGGGCACAATTCTTGTCTGCGATGACGATGCCGCCATTCGCACTGTGCTCAACCAGGCCCTTGGCCGCGCCGGATACGATGTGCGCACCACCGCGAATGCGGCCGGGCTGTGGCGCTGGATCGCGCAGGGCGAAGGCAATCTCGTCATCACTGATGTGATCCTGCCTGACGAAAATGCATTCGATCTTCTGCCGCGGATCAAGCGGCTCAGGCCTGAGCTTCCCGTGGTGGTGATGAGCGCCCAGAACAATATTCTGACCGCAATCACCGCGACCGAACGCGGCGCCTATGAATATCTGCCCAAGCCGTTCGACCTGAAAGAGCTGATCACCATCGTAAGCCGTGCGCTGGCCGCCCCGAGCCGAAAACGCGCGACAGCCGAATTAGAGCAGGGCGACGAGCGCCTGCCGTTGATCGGCCGTTCGGCCGCGATGCAGGAGATCTATCGCATCATCGCGCGCCTCACCCAGGCCGACCTGACCGTGATGATCTCCGGCGAATCGGGAACCGGCAAGGAACTTGTCGCGCGCGCGCTGCACGATTACGGCAAGCGCCGCAACGGCAGCTTCGTCGCCGTGAACATGGCCGCGATTCCCAAAGAGCTGATCGAAAGCGAATTGTTCGGCCATGAGCGCGGTGCGTTCACGGGCGCGACGGGGCGGGGCGTGGGCCGCTTCGAACAGGCTGAAGGCGGCACGCTGTTTCTTGATGAAATCGGCGATATGCCGCTGGAGGCGCAGACACGGCTCCTGCGCGTGCTGCAGCAGGGCGAATACACCACCGTCGGCGGCCGCGTGCCGATTCGAACCGACGTGCGCATCATCGCGGCCACCAATCGCGATCTACGCCAATTGATTCAGCAAGGATTGTTCCGGGAAGATTTGTTCTACCGGTTGAATGTCGTGCCGCTGCGCTTGCCGCCTTTGCGCGAGCGTATCGAAGACATCCCAGACCTCGTGCGCCATTTCCTGCGGAAGGCCGAAGCCGACGGTCTGCCGCTTAAGCGATTCGATGCGCCCGCACTCGAACGGCTGAAGACCCACATCTGGCCCGGCAATGTCCGCGAGCTGGAAAATCTCATCCGCCGTCTGGTGGTGCTGAATCCGGACGAGGTCCTGAACGAGGATGCGGTCTCGGGCGAACTGGCACAGCTTGAGCGCAGCATGCCGGTTTCGGACGCTGAGGAGGCGAGTCTGGCCTCTTTGATCGAACGTCATCTCGCGGCCCATTTCGCCGAATATGGTGAGCGTCTTCCGCCCTCGGGCCTCTATGACCGGGTGATTCGGGACGTCGAGCGGCCGCTGATCGCGATTTCGCTCGCGGCCGCGCGCGGCAATCAGATTCGCGCGGCGCAATTGCTTGGGCTCAACCGTAATACGCTGCGAAAGAAGATCCGTGAGCTTGGCGTGGAGGTCATAAGGGGGCTCAAATCGCACGGCGCCTGATCTTTGGCCGAATATGCGCCCGATCCATCCAGGCCGGAGCCGATATCGTCGGCCCGGCATCACCGCGACTTTCTTGCAACATCCTGTGGCTTTGCTACACTCACGGCATTCAGGGGATCCATCGTTCTGCGTCGCGAGGCCTTCCGGCCACATATGGCAAGCACATCCGTGTTCCGATCGCGTCTCATCGGGGGACCCTTCCAACTCCTGCGCGCCGCCTCGCGTTCCTCGCTGATCGCACTCGCCGTTGCGCTGGCGGCCCTGATCTCGGGCATCCTGACCTATCTCGGCATCACCGGTCTCGCCCCCTATAATCGCACGCCTGCGGCCATGGTCGTCCTGATCGTGGTGGACCTTTCTTTGGTGTTGGCCCTCGCGGGGCTGATCGCCTGGCGCCTGACGCGGCTGTGGACCGAGCGCAGAAGCGGGGCGGCGGGTTCCAAACTCCATCTGCGGCTGGTTGCGATGTTCTCCGCCATCGCGGTGATCCCGGCCATTCTCGTCGCAATTTTTGCGGCGGTGTCGCTCAATCTCGGCATCGAGGCCTGGTTTTCGGAACGCGTGCAGACCGCACTCGCCAATTCCGTGAGCGTCGCCGATGCGTATGTCGCCGAGCACAAGCTTGTCATCCGTGGCGATATTCTCGCCATGGCGTTCGACCTGAACAACAACGCGGCCTTGTTGCTGAGCGACCCGGTCAAGTTCCGGACGACTCTGGAAAACGAAGCGGCGCTGCGCGCGCTGCCGGCGGTTTACATCGTCGATTCCACCGGGCGCTTTTTGGCCAGTGCCGTGCAGAAGGACTTTATTGCCAAACGGCCCCAGCAATCTTCTCCCAATCCCGATCAGATTGCGCAGGCAAATTCCAGCAAACAGGTCGTGGTGACGACCGATCCGAAAGAGAACGTGGTTTCGGCGCTGGTGAAGCTCGATGCGTTCGTCGATGCTTATCTGTTTGTCACGAGAGCGGTCGATCCGCAGGTCCTGGAAGCCCAGAGCCGCACGCAGGATGCGGTTTCGGAATATCAGCGTCTGAACCAAAATCGTTCCGAGATCCAGCTCACGTTCGCCGCCCTGTATGTGGTGGTGGCGATGCTCATTCTGCTGGCTGCCGTATGGCTCGCGCTGTGGGCGGCGAGCCGTATCGTAACGCCGATCGGGCGGCTGGCGGGAGCGGCCGAACGCGTGTCCGAGGGCGACCTCGGTGTGCGTGTCGCGGTCGGAATGGACGATGACGAGATCGGCGCGCTCTCCGAAACCTTCAACCGCATGACCTCTCAGCTTGAGGGGCAGCGCAAGGAACTGGTCGACGCCAATTTTCAGCTCGACTCGCGGCGCCGGTTTACCGAGGCGATGCTCGCCGGCGTTTCCGCGGGCGTTCTGGGCTTGGACGGAGAAGGGCACATCACGCTGATCAACCGCATGGCATCGCGGATGCTCGATGCCGTGCCGGAGGATATCGAGGGCCGGCATTACTCCGAATGCATTCCGGAGCTGGCGGGTTTGATCCGGCGTGCCATCGGCGAGCCCACCGCCCGTGCGGCGGGCCAGGTGGATGTGCGGCGCGACGGAGCGTTGCGCCATTTGAACGTGCAGGTGTCGAGCGAAGCGGGAGATAAGATCCATGGCTTTGTCGTCACCTTCGACGACATCACCGATTTGGTTTCCGCGCAGCGTACCGCCGCCTGGGCGGACGTCGCTCGCCGCATTGCGCATGAGATCAAGAATCCGCTGACTCCGATTCAGCTTTCGGCCGAGCGGCTAAAGCGCAAATATTCCAGCGAAGTGTCGAGCGATCCCGAGGTGTTCGCCCAATGCACCGATACGATCATCCGCCAGGTCGGCGATATCGGCCGCATGGTGGATGAATTTTCTTCTTTCGCCCGCATGCCCGCGCCGGTCGTCCGCCGTGAGGAGGCCCAGGAATTGGTGCGCCATGCCGTCTTCCTGCAGCGCGTGGCGCATGCCCTGATCGCCTTTGAGGTCACCGCGCCGGTCGAACCGATTACATTCGATTGCGATGGGCGGCTGGTGAGCCAGGCGCTGATCAATTTGCTGAAGAATGCGGCCGAAGCCATTGCCGCGCGCATGGCGGCCGGTCAGACGATGCCAGGACGAATCGTTCTCGATCTGTCGGCGAAAAACGGACGTCTCATCATATCGGTGCGCGACAATGGCGTGGGCCTGCCTGCGGAAAACCGTCACCGCCTGACCGAACCCTATGTCACGACGCGAGCCAAGGGCACAGGTCTCGGGCTCGCCATCGTGCGCAAGATTCTTGAAGATCATGGCGGCGAATTGGTGCTCGAGGATGTCGCCGGCGATTCATCGGGCGAAGCTACGGGGGCGGTCGTGCGCATGGTTTTTCCGTTGCGCCGCACGGGCAAAATCGAACAGGGGTTCATGCATGAAACAGAACGGGTCGCTGGTCTCGCCTGAGATTCTCGTCGTCGACGACGAGATCGATATCCGCGAACTGATGGCGGGTATTCTTGCCGATGAAGGTTACGAGACGCGGGTCGCTTCGGACTCGGATGGTTTGCTCCATGCGATCGGGCAGCGGCGTCCCCATCTTATCGTGCTCGACGTCTGGCTGCAGGGAAGCCGTCTCGACGGTATCCAGGTGCTGGATATCTTGCAGCGCGAACATCCCGATCTTCCGGTCGTCATCATCAGCGGCCATGGCACCATCGAAACCGCGGTCGCGGCCATCAAGAAGGGGGCCTATGATTTCATTGAAAAGCCTTTCAAGGCCGACAAACTGTGCCACACCGTGCGCCGCGCGCTGGAAGCCTCGCGGCTCAAACGCGAAGTCGAGGAGCTGAAACTCAAGGCAGGAGACGATACGGAGCTTTGCGGGGTCTCCACGGCGATCACGCAATTGCGCCAGCTCGTCGATAAGATCGCGCCGACCGGAAGCCGCGTGCTGATCACCGGACCTTCGGGCTCCGGCAAGGAAGTGACGGCGCGGCTTATTCACGCGCTGTCGCGGCGGACCAACAATGCCTTCATCGCGATCAATTGCGCCATGATGGCACCGGCACGCATCGAGGCAGAATTGTTTGGCGTGGAATCGGAGGCCGGGCGCAAGATCGGACTTCTGGAACTCGCCCATGGCGGCACGCTGTTTCTCGACGAGGCGGCGGATATGCCGCTCGAAACGCAAGGTAAGATCCTGCGCGTGCTGATCGATCAGACGTTCCAACGCGTCGGCGGGTCCACGCGCGTGCAGGTGGATGTGCGTGTGATCTCATCCTCCACGCGCGATCTGCGCCAGGAGATCGAAGCCGGCCGGTTCCGTGAAGATTTGTACCATCGGCTTAATGTTGTGCCGGTCCGCGTGCCTTCGCTCGCCGAACGGCGCGACGACGTCCCGTTGCTTGTGGCCCATTTCATGAAGCGCCTGGCCGCCGGATCCGGCCTGGCTATTCGGGAAATCTCCGATGAAGCCATGGCCGTCCTGCAGGCTTACAATTGGCCGGGCAATGTGCGCCAGCTTCGCAACATCGTTGAGCGGCTTCTGATCCTTGCCACGGACGATGCAGCGGGCGCGATTTCGGCCGATTTGCTGCCCTCCCACTTCAACGGCTCGTCCTCGCCTTGGGCCCAGGGGCAGAAACCCGATCTGATCATCTCGCTGCCGCTTCGCGAGGCACGCGAAATCTTCGAGCGCGAATATCTACTTGCGCAGATTAACCGCTTCGGTGGAAATATCTCGCGTACGGCGTCTTTTATTGGCATGGAGCGCTCGGCATTGCATCGCAAGCTGAAATCGCTCGGTGTATCCTCGGCCCGACTCGATCAGGTTTTTAACGCGTGATGCTATCCCGGATGGGCGATTTCCTCGTGAAAACCGTTTCGGCGTTCGTGCTCTGCGGCGGTTTGATCGCTGGCATGTCCTCGGTCCGCGCCGCCGATGCCGCCGACACCATTACGGCGAATTATGTTCTGCAATGCCAAAAGGACCAGGCTGCCTGCCAAGCCTTCACCAATGATGCGCTGCGGACTCTCGGTCAGAGTCGCAAAATCTGCGCTCCGGTGCCCTTAAGCCGGGAGCAGGCCAACCAATTGGTTGCCTGGATTGTCTCCCGCCCGCAACAGGCGAGCGGTCATGCCGACGACGATATCGCAACAGCCGCCGGTGCGCTCTGGCCGTGCAAATGAATGCCCCGTCACAACGCGCCCGGCCGGCGCCGGCCGGACGCGTCGCCTATGTGAACGGACGCTATCTTCCGCACGCGGCCGCGTCGGTGCATGTGGAAGATCGCGGCTTGCAATTTGCCGATTCGATCTACGAGGTTTGCGCCGTTCTCGACGGCCGCCTGATGGATGAGGCAGGCCATCTCGACAGAATGGAGCGAAGCGTCGGCGCGCTTGCGATCGCCATGCCGATGGCACGCGCACCGCTGCGCATCGTCATGCGGGAAATGATCCGCCGAAACTTGCTGAAAGACGGCTTGCTCTATCTGCAGGTCACGCGCGGCGCGCACAGGCGCGACCATCCGATGCCTGCCATCCACCGCAGCACGCTCATCATGACGGCGCGGCCGATCAACAAAACCGCCGTTGAAAAGCGGCGCACGGACGGGATAGCCGTGGTCACATCGCCCGATATGCGATGGCAGCGCTGCGATATCAAGACGACCGGCCTGCTTGCCAATGTGATGGCTAAGACGCAAGCGCGCAAAGCGGGCGCCTTTGAAGCCTGGCTGGTCGATCGCGATGGGAACGTGACCGAGGGCGCGTCCACGAACGCCTGGATCGTCACGGAAGAAAATGTTCTGGTCACGCGCGATCTGTCACCCAATATCCTTGCCGGCGTGACCCGAATGGGCGTCCTGAGCGCGCTGGCGGCCGAGGGTTTCAACGCCATCGAGGAGCGCGCTTTCACGGTTGAGGAAGCCCGCACGGCACGGGAAGCCTTTGTCACCTCGGCGTCCGGTGGGGTACTGCCGGTCATCTCCATCGATGGACACCGGATCGGCGAGGGCCGTCCGGGCCCGGCTACATGGCGCATCCATGAGCTTTACGCGCGATTTGCCTGTGCAGCGGCCGAAGCCGCCTGGGATTGTGCTTCGCAATTGCAATAAACACCGATATTGTGAATGAAGGCGGAAAGCGTATTCCGTCCTGACGTCCTCGCAGCGGCGTTACAACGCAAAACAAATGGGGTTCACCCATGAACGATAAACCACAAAATCTTCAAGACACTTTTCTTAACGCCGTCCGTAAGAGCAAGATCTCCGTCACCATTTATCTGGTCAATGGCGTGAAATTGCAGGGCAATATTACCTGGTTCGACAATTTCTGCGTGCTCCTGCGCCGTGATGGACAGGTGCAGCTCGTCTACAAGCATGCCATCTCCACGGTGATGCCAATGGGACCGGTCCAATTGCAGGACCAGGATGCCGCCCAAGGGGAAGGCTGACGCGCGAGACATCGGTGAGATCCGGTAAGGGCCACGCCTCGCGCAAGGGGCGGCGGGCCATCGTGCTTCACATCGCGCGGAAATCGGGCGCGGACTCCAGCCGGAGCGAGGAAGCGCGCCTGCAAGAGGCTGTCGCGCTGACGGCCGCGATCGGTTTGGATGTCGCAGAAGGCGTGATTGCGACGATCGCGCGCGCGACGCCTGCGACACTCATCGGCACGGGAAAGGCCGATGAGATCAAGACGCTTTGCCATGCGGTCGAGCCCGAAGTGGTGATCGTCAATGCCCAGCTTTCTCCGGTCCAGCAGCGCAATCTGGAGAAACATTGGGAGGCCAAGGTTCTGGACCGCACGGCGCTGATCCTGGAGATTTTCGGCGAGCGGGCGAGAACGCGGGAAGGACGCCTTCAGGTCGAGCTTGCCCATCTGACCTATCAGCGGTCGCGTCTGGTCAAGAGCTGGACCCATCTGGAACGCCAGCGCGGCGGCTTCGGGTTTCTGGGCGGCCCGGGCGAAACGCAGATCGAAACCGACCGCCGGCTGATCGGAGAACGGATCGCCAAGATCAAGCGCGAGCTGGAGGAGGTCAAGCGCACACGCGGGCTGCACCGCCGCGCCCGGAAGAAAGTGCCTTATCCCGTGGTTGCGCTCGTCGGTTACACCAATGCCGGAAAATCGACGCTTTTCAACCGTTTGACCGCTGCGGAAGTGGTGGCCAAGGACATGCTGTTCGCGACCCTCGATCCCACGATGCGAGGGCTGAAACTGGCCTCGGGGCGCGCGATCATTCTCTCCGATACCGTTGGTTTCATTGCCGATCTTCCCACCCAGCTGGTGGCGGCCTTTCGCGCGACCCTGGAAGAGGTGCTGGAGGCCGACGTCATTCTGCATGTGCGCGATGCCGCCCACGATGAGTCGGAAGCCCAAAAATCCGATGTTCTCAAGGTGTTGCACGATCTTGGTGTGGACAAAGATCAGCGCAGGATGATCGAAGTGCTGAACAAGATCGACCTGCTGGAACCCGATGTCCGCCAGTCGCTCCTTACCCGCAATAAGGTGGCCGGACGCATGTTGACAGGCGAACAATTGGCGGTTTCCGCGCTTTCCGGTGCCGGTCTGGAGGCGCTGACGGGTTCTATCGACCGCCTGTTGGGAAGCCAGGAACAGACCATGCGGCTGACGCTGCCGGTCGACGACGGCGCCGGTCTGGCATGGGCGTATGAACATGGCCGCGTGCTGGAACGGCGTCAGACCGACCAGGGCGTATATCTCGTCATTGCCGGCGACGAGACCATTGTGGATCGTTTCTCGCGGCGCTTCCCCGGCAAACTGACGATCATCGATCAGGATCAACGGCGTAAAGCGATGTCCTCGTAATTCTATCCAGGGATTTATATAGTATAGTGACCTAGTGAAATCAGGGACGATTGCTATGTCATTGGAACCGAAAGAGTTTTCTAATCTCGCCGCGCTGATGAAGGCCATCCCAGACGAACAAGCGGCTGTGGATCATTTTACAGCCATCCGTTGGAAGAATGGCGAGTTCTGCCCCTACTGTGGTGGGACCAAGGTTTACCACTTCGCGGACAAGCGCACCCACAAGTGCGCCGACAAGGATTGCCATCAGAGATTTTCGATCAAAGTCGGGACTGTCTTTGAAGACTCGAAATTGGGTCTACGCCTTTGGATGCTGGCGGTTTGGTATGTCAGCTCTCACAAGAAAAGCATCGCCAGCACCCAACTCGCGAAAGACCTTGGCGTCACGCAGAAGACCGCGTGGTTCATGATGCACCGGCTACGCCATGCCGCCCGCACGCGGTCCTTCAATCGCCCTCTGCGGGGCACGGTTGAGGCCGATGAGGCTTTCTTCGGTGGCAAAGATAAGAATCAGCACGCGGACAGGCGCGGCCTCAAAAAGAAGGCAATCGTGGTCGGCATGTTGGAGCGCGGAGGGGAATTGCGGGCGCGCATAGTGGACCATCTTCGCGAGGCGGCAGACGTTGTAGCCATCCATGTACAGCCGGGCGCAAACCTGATGACCGATGAGTACACGGGCTATAAGCGCCTGCGCCACGATTACGAGCATGGGTTTGTCGCCCATTCCCGTGGCGAATATGTCAAGTATCCGAAAGCGTCAAAATCCTATGATACGGAGTGGGGTCCGCTGGTTCACGTAAACAGCATTGAAGGCTATTGGTCCCAATTGAAGCGCCAGATTTACGGCATCCATCATTGGGTTAGCGCGAAGCACTTGGGTCGCTACATCGATGAGAGCGTATGGCGTTATAATCGCCGTGACGTTGGCGAAGCCTTCCGGTTCAATGAACTGCTCAAGATCACAAGCGGCAGGCTGACATACAGCGACTTAATCGCATGACCGCAAGGCCGCCCAAGGAAGAACTAGCGCTAGAGATGCCCTTCGCAGAGGCGATGGAACGCTTTGCCGGTGTCATACCGGCAGAGATGCACGCCAACATTGCCAAGTCGAAAAAGAAGAAACCGCCGAGCGGCAAGAAGAAACGAAAACCGCCCGGCGGAAAGGCTAAAAATCAGAACGTTGTGTCATTGCGTGAGCGCAAGAACAGTCTTCGTAGGAAGGGCCTTGCGTGAAGGATACCGCCTCCAATAGCCCCGGACTTGTTCGAGGCAGCCAAAGCGGATGCGGTAGTGTGGTTCGACCCAGAGGAAGGCCGTGAGGATAGACATGGTTTTCACCTGTTGTTTGGACAGGCGCGGTGCGAGAGTGGTGTCGGTGGTTGAAGCCCAGTGGACACCAGCTCGCACTCGCGCATGTCGCGTGAGTGCCGAAAAATGCTGTGTGTCCGACCGCTATCGGGACTTCATCAAAGGGCGCTATCCACATGCGCAGACTGCAAGCCTTTGAAGTTACTCAACCACTAGTCGGAGCTTTCAGAGTCTCCAGGGCCGATGCTTTTCGCACCAGCCATCCAAACTCTTCCGGCGAGTCGAAAACTCGCACATTTCCCGCCCTTGGTCAAACTCGTATGTAAACGCCTCTATCCACAGGCATGTGGGTTTTGTGGATGATCGCACGCGCTTGAGCTATTCCCGCGAACTGCAAGCTGCGGGAGGGTGAGGGGATGGTGTGAGGCGCCGGTCAGGCGGTCCACAATTGTGTTTCAAAAAAAGATGCCGATCCGGCACCCCACACCCGGCGATTTTAGGCGCGGCGCTTCCCGTTTCGCCGGCCGCAAACGCGAACGGCTTATCGGCAACCCGTCCTCCCGCCAGCCCTTCCTGTCGGAATGGTAGCGGGTCGGCTGGAAAGCGTGCCTTCGCATCCTTCTTTGACAGGCCCCCTTAGGGTCATCCTGCCGCCGAAGTTTTTCCCGTCCGTCCGTTACCCGGCCGGGAGATGCAAACGCCGGCCGAAACCCACATTGAAGACGGTCGACAACGCCCCTTATCAGGCTCGGCTTTGTCGATGTGGGACGGCGGATTCGAAAGACAAGAGCAGCGTCACGCTCAAGCCGGCCGCTCGGCGCGTTTGGCGTCCTGCCACAGCGCCTCCATCTCCTCCAGCGAGGCGTCCTCCGGGGTGCGGCCTTTAGCCTTAAGACCCGCTTCGATCATCTTGAAGCGCCGTATAAATTTCGTATTGGCGGCACGCAGCGCGTCTTCCGGATCGAGCTTCAGATGGCGGGCCAGATTGGCCATCGCAAAAAGCAAATCGCCGAATTCCTCCGCGACCTTGGCGGGGATGCCGGTTTGTGCCGCCTCGGCCAATTCACGGGTTTCCTCGGCGATTTTGTCGGCCACATTCATCGCACTCGGCCAATCGAATCCGACCTCGGCCGCGCGGTTCTGCAATTTGACCGCGCGCATCAATGCGGGCAGGGCGCCCGGCACATCGTCCAGGATGCCCTCGGCCTGGGCGGGCTTGGAGGCGCGTTCCTGCCGTTTGATGTCCTCCCAAGCGGCCGCCACGGCTTGCGGCGTATCGGCGGCGCCTTCCGCAAAGACATGGGGGTGGCGGCGGATCATCTTGGCGTTGATGGCGCGCACCACGTCCTGAAAGGCGAAAAGCTGCTGTTCCTCGGCCATCTGCGAATGGAA
>DASYEG010000099.1:0-5031 GCA_036499145.1 Micropepsaceae bacterium
ATGTAATACAGCAATCGGAACATGCTGACGCCCAGCGCGCGCGCCACGCCGCCGAGAACGATCAGCACGAAGGCGAGGCAAACGACATAGAACTCCACAATCAACCCGCCCAAGGAGAGCAGCGATGAGGCACCAAAACGCCCCACTGTGAAGGCAAGCGCGCCGAAGGCGCCGATGGGAGCCACCCACATGATGAGGCCGACAATGCGAAAGAATATCTGCGACAGCCGTCCGATGACATCGAGCACAGGCTTGGCCGGTTCGCCAATCAGCGCCAAGGCAAAGGCGAACAGGACAGAGACGAACAGCACCTGCAGTACATCGCCTTGCGCAAAGGCGGAGACGAAGGTGGACGGTACGATATGCAGCAGGAATTCCGAGAATGTCTGATGTTGGGCCGCCGCCGCATAGCTGCGCACGGAATTCGCATCGAGTGCGGAAGGATCGATGTTCATGCCGGCGCCGGGCTGCCAGAGATTGACGCCGACGAGCGCGAAAACAAGTGCGGCGAGCGTAACGGCTTCGAACCAGATGAGCGCCTTCAACGCCACGCGCCCCACCCGCTTCATGTCGTTCATCGCGGCGATGCCGTGCACCACGGTGCAGAAGATCACCGGGCCGATGATCATACGGATGAGATTGACGAAGAGATCGCCCAGGGGCTGCATCACCACGCCGAAATCGGGTCGCGCATAGCCCAGCATCGCGCCCGCCGCCATGGCCACGAGCACCTGGAACCAGAGCTGGCGCGCCAAGCGCATGCTTATTTCCGGGCCGCGGCGATTTTGTCGAGCTTCGGCCCCAGCCGCGGAAACACCTTGCGGGCGTTGCCTTCGAAGATCTTCTGCTTGTCGCCCGCCGAAAGCGCCGATGCATCGATATAGCGCTTGGTATCGTCATACGGTTTGCCGGTCGTCGGATCGTCGCCCTTCACCGCGCCCAGCATTTCGGAGGCGAACAGGATGTTGTCCGCCGGAATCAGCTTGGTCAAAAGATCGATGCCCGGCTGGTGATAGACGCAGGTGTCGAAGAAGACATTGTTGCGCATCATCTCATCCAAAGGGGGGCGATTCAGATTCTGCGCCAGGCCCCGATAGCGTCCCCAATGATAGGGCACAGCACCCCCGCCATGGGGCACGATCAGCTTCAGGTCCGGGAAATCCTTGAAGAGATCGCCCTGGATGAATTGCATGAAGGCCGTCGTGTCGGCATTGATGTAATGCGCCCCGGTGGTGTGGAACGCCGGATTGCACGACATGCTGACATGCACCATCGCCGGCACCTGCAGATCGCAGAGCTTTTCGTACAGCGGATACCAAGAGCGGTCGGTCAGGGGCGGCGCCGTCCAGCTTCCCCCGGACGGATCGGGATTGAGATTGCAGCCGACGAAGCCGAGCTCGTTGATGCAGCGTTCCAACTCGGGGATGCAGTTTTCCGGCGCAACGCCCGGACTTTGCGGCAATTGGCAGACGCCGATGAAATTGTTCGGGAACAGCGTGGCGACGCGCTGAATGCAATCATTGGAAAGCCGCGACCATTCAAGGCTGGTCTTGGCATCGCCGATATGATGGCCCATGCCCGAGGCACGCGGACTGAACAGCGTCAGATCCGTGCCGCGCTCGCGCTGGATGCGGAGCTGATTGCCCTCGACGCTGGCGCGGAAATCATCGTCGCTGATCTTTACCGACGACGGAGCGGGGAGAGCGGCGTGGTCCTTCACCGCCGCCGTCTGCTTCTGGCGGAATTCCATGAGCGGCTTGGGCTCGGTCGTGTAATGGCCGTGACAATCGATGATCATGAATACCCCATAGATTATTCCGCGGCCTTCAACGATGCGGCCGCCTCTGTGTCGAAATTGTTGCGAATGGCATCGAGCATGGCGCCCAGATCGTCGATATGCGCCAGCGCGTATTTATGCGCCGCCGACCAATCCTCGCGTTCGGCAGTCGCCAATGCCATCAGGGGCTCGAGCCCCGCCTCGGCAACCGTCTTCGCCGATTCGCGCATTTCCTCGGCGCGGCGCGTGCCATGTTCGAGCGAGCGCGAGATGAAATAACGCGCCAGTCTTTCCCAATCGCCAACGGGCAAAAGATCGGACAGCGAATCCAGCACATGTTTCTCGATGCCGTAATGGCGCGCCGTCAGCATGGATTCGCACAGCAGCGCTTCGACGCCCTTGATGATGACGCTGCGGCACATTTTGGTGGCCGAAGCCTGGCCGATGATGTCGGAAAACGGCTTGGCGCCGGTGAAACCGAGCGGGCGTGCGCGTTCCGCAAAGGTTCGGGCATAGGGCCCGCCGAGCAGCATCGCCGATGCGATCCGCTTGGGCGCGATGGGGGTCATCACCGCGGCCTCCACGTAATGCCCGCCCGCAGCCTCGATGATTTCGGCACAACTTCGCTTCATGCCGGGCGAGACGGAATTCACGTCGAGATAAAACGCCCCGCGCGGCAGGCCGGGCGCCGCCGCTTGCACCGCCTCCAAATCGGAGGCCGCCGTCACCGCGGCGATTACGAGTTCGGCGTCCGCCACCGCATCGCGGGCGTTTGCCGCCATAGAAACGGGAATCCGGCGAAGCACCGATGCGGGCGCAGATTCGGGTTTCGCGAACAGGATGTCGAAGGCGGTGATTTTCGCGCCGGCCGCTAACAGATCTTCGCCGAGTGTCTGCCCGACCTCACCAAATCCGATCAGCGTGATGCGGGAGAACGCCGGCACCGCCTCAATCCTCCGGCGGATTGTCGAGATATTGGAGTCCCTTCTCCGCCAGCTTGGCGCGCATATTGTTCACGTCGAGACTCAACTCGCCCTTGAGATAACGCTGGCGGCTTTTGGCCTCCTTCTCTTCGCGTTCGCGGCTCAGCTGCAGGATGTTGGCCGCTTCCTTGCGCCGCACCACCACCACGCCGTCATCGTCCGCGACAATGAGATCGCCGGGATTGATCAACTGCCCCGCGCAGACCACCGGCAGATTGACGTTGCCGACCGTCTCCTTGACGGTGCCTTGCGCAAAGACCGCCCGCGACCAGACCGGAAAACCCATCTTGGTCAGCTCCGACACGTCCCGGCAGCCGGCCTCCAAAATCAGACCGGCGACACCGCGCGTCTGAAGCTGGGTCGCGATCAGCTCGCCGAAATAACCGTCCTCGCAGGGGCTGGTGGGCGTCGCGACCAGGATGTCACCCTTTTGGCACTGCTCGACGGCGACATGCAGCATCCAATTATCGCCGGGCGCCATTTCGCAGGTGACGGCCGCGCCCGCGATGTGGCAGGGCCGATAGATCGGCCGCATGGTGGAGGCAAGCAAACCCTTGCGCCCTTGCGCTTCATGGACGGTCGCAACACCGATCCCGCTTATGCCTTCGACCACGGCCGGGTCCACCCGGCGGATGTTTCGGACCACCACGCTCACGCGAATTCTCCCTTTGTTTTTAAGTCTTTAGACTTATCCCACTGCCTCCGTAAAGGCGCATGAACATTCATAGGCCCGCCAGGATCGAACCTCAATAGGATCAGCCGCCGCCAGCCGCCGAGCCGTATCGCCGCGGCAGGATGTCCGCCCGCGGCGGTTGTTTCACATGCACCGCATCGAGGCCGGCCCGCGCGCACGCTTCATCGTCGTTCGATCCGCCGACGCCGACCGCACCGAGCATCTGATCGTCGACCACGATCGGCACTCCGCCGGGCACGGCGAACATATCGTTGTAAAAGCCTTCGTGGAATTCCGTGGTCTGGCCTTTCAGAACCCGGTTCATCTCCTCGCGGCTGGTGCGGCGCGAGCTGAGCGCGGTTTCCGCCTTGCGTCGCGCCGCAACGAGTTGGGTCAGCCCGAACGCGCCGTCGAGCCGTTCGAAAAAGACTTCCTGGCCGAACATATCGACGATGACGATGGCGGCGGACGCCTGGTTCGCTTTGGCAAAGGCTTCGCAGCCCGAAGCGATCTTCTTGGCAGTATCGAGCGAAATTTCGCTCTTCTGCTGAATCTTCTTCGCCATCTCGCCCTGGATGACATAATTCTGAAGTTGCGCCGACGCATCGTGCGCCGGCACGGTCATCACGGCAGCGCTCGCGGCCGTCAAAAGATATTTCCAGCTCATGATGTTCTCCCAACGATTATTGCCCTCAGTGTGATGTAGACGTCCGCCTTCGGCAATAATGGCGCTTGTTTGTCCGGCGAAGAGGCGCAATAGACACGAGCGCATAAAGCGACAGGAGACGGCATGGCGTTCATCGAGGCCAATGGGGTCAGCTTTCATTACCGGCTCGAAGGCCCGGGCAATACATTCGGCAACACATCCGTCGGGCCGACGATGATCTTCCTGCATGAGATCGGCGGATCGCTCGACAGTTGGGACGGCGTGACGCCCGACCTGGCGAAACGTTTCACGGTCTTCCGCTACGACCAGCGCGGCTTCGGGCTGAGCGAGAAAACGCGCGCCCCCTATTCCATCGAGACGCTGACCGACGATCTTCAGAGCCTGATCGACGCGCTGAAGCTCACGCCCCCCTTTCATGTGGTGTCGTTGGCCGCCTCCAGCATGCAGGCCCTGAAATTTCATGCGCGCAATCCGCAAAAGATCGGCTCGCTCGTGTTCTGCAACCCCGCACCCGGCGTAGACCCCTCACGCGCGGACGCGCTCAATGCGGTCGCCGCGAAAGCCGAAGCCGAAGGCATCCGCGGCATCATTCCGGGGATGCTGGACAAATCCTATCCGCCCGAATTGTCGACCCGCGAGGCTTACGAGAATTATCGCGGACGCTATATGGCGAACGATCCCGTCGGCTTCGGCAATGCGTTTCGCATGATGGCCGGCACCAATCTCATAAATCTGCTCGAAACGATAAAAGTGCCGTCTTTGGTCATCGCCGGACGGCAGGATTTTATCCGCGCGGTTGCGGTCACCGAGGGTCTGGCCAAAAAGATTCCGGCTGCGCGCTTCGAAATCATCGACGCCGGCCATTTCATGCCGACCACTTCACCCGGCGCGTTGCTCGCGTTGCTCCAGGATTTCTGGAAAAGCGCCTAAC
>DASYEG010000100.1:0-3561 GCA_036499145.1 Micropepsaceae bacterium
CCAATCCTCCGACATGCCGGGCGACCGCTTCAATCCCGGCTGCAAGCGCGGCATCCGCGTGGGGAGCACGAAAGATGGCAAGGTGGTTGCGTATATTCCCCCGCCGCCGCCCGCCGATCCGAAAATGCAACCCGCCATCGGTGTCGCGGTGGACAAGAACGGCAACATCTTCGCCGCCTCGGACGACCAGCATAACGTCGTGAAGTGGGTGAAGAACTAGGTGAAGTGGGTGAAGAACTAGGATTCGACACGAAGGACACACAGGCTGCATCAAGGCCTGCGCCTTCGTGCAGCTTCGTGCCCTTAGTGTTTCAACCTTAGCGAGCTGAGCGTCACTTCACCTGCGTGCATTGCAGATCGGCGCCGACGACGAGCGGGCCGGTATAGCCCTTCTTCACATCCGCCACGGCCGCATCGAGATCGAAATTCGCGATGTGGCTGAGGATCAGGCGTCCCGGATGCGCGCTCTGCGCGACCGTGCCGACCAGCGCGGGCAAGGCCTGATTGGGATTTTTTGCGCCCACTTCGATGGCCAGATGCATGACCAGAAGATTCGCGTCCTTGGCGAATCCGGGGAATCTCGGATTGGTGCCGTTTTGATCGGAGCTGAAAACGACCGACAGCCCTTGCGTCTCGACGCGATAGGCCAGGGTCGGAAGATTGCCGTGCGGGATTCCCATCGCCGTCACCTTGATGCCGTCGCGGTCGAACACCGTTGTGGCGTCGGGCTTGGTGACATCGACGACGCTCGTATCCAATTTGACGCCCATCCCGGACGCGCCCGGCATGACCGAGTTCAGGATTTCGAACGAGCCGGTCTTCGCGTCGAACAGGCGTTTGAGGAATACCGAAAAGTCCGGCGCCGCCTCATTGCCCGACGGCCCGACGATGGGGAGAGAATCGCTGCGCATCATGCGGCCCGACCAGAGGATCCCGGGCAAATCCGAAGCATGATCGGGGTGAAGATGACTGACCAGGATCATCGATAGGTCGCCGAACTTCGCGCCCGACTGCCCAAAGCGCACATAGGCGCCGCCGCCGGCATCGAGGAGGATCTTCGCCTGATTGCCGACCCACAAAAGATAAGAGGTGTTGGCACGATCCTTGACGAAACCCGGCGCGCCGGAGCCCAGAATCTGCACGGCCACAGGATTGCCGGTGCAGCTTTGCGCAGATGCGTTCGAAGAAACCGCGGCAACGATAAAAAGTCCTGCGATCAGTGGACGGATCATACGCACCTCCCGTTTTGTTTCTGTATTATTTGATCTCGAATTCCACGAACTCCACCGGCGTCGTGCCGGTGTTGCGGATGGCGCGGGTGGCGCCCGCGTCCTGCCAGAAGAAATCGCCCGTGCTGGGTCCCATCGCGCGGTCAGGCTGACCCGGCACGATTTCGGTAAATTCGCCGCCACGGACGATGACCCGCATCCCCGGCGCGTTCTGCGTGATCGCGGGCGTGGATTGCCCGGGGTCTAAAACCAAGCGCCATACACGCACCTTTGCGTTGTCGATCTCCTGCTTGTAGGCACCGCCACGGGCCGCGGGCAGAATGCCGCTCGCCTTGCCGGTGAGCAGCGTCGAAATGTTGTGGAACGGCGTCGGCCCCACATTGACCGCCTTGTGCGTGTGCATGCCGTTTTTGACATAGTCGGTGAATGTGGCGCGTCCCGCCTCGCCGCGTTGGGGCTTGCTCACTTCGTTCGAGCCGAAATTCTGATTGGTCATGTCGGCGGCGCCGATATTCACCGACACCTGATCGAAGGTGTGGATGTGATAGCCGGTGGTGTGGCCCGGCAGCACATTCACGTTCAACACGGTCACATAATCATTGTGGAACACCGGCAAATGAAACGGCGCCTTCATCATCGGCACGGGCGTTTCCTGCTGCGCGGCCAACGGCGCTGCCGCAAAGAATCCGACTGCTGCGACAACCGATATGAACCCCCGCTTCATGCACCGCTCCTGCCCTTGGATTTGCTGCCGACGCTAGCGATTTTCCGGGCTCCTCGCCAGCACCCACAATTCGTCATGGCCGGGCTTGACCCGGCCATGGTGAAAATCCGTTCGAGGCGGATTTCACATTCGCGTGGCTCTTGAGCACCTTGTGGGTCATCCGGTCCTGCACGCACCCTTCCCCGTCACCGTACGCGTGACAGGGGCGATGCCACATCCTCAAGCGCAACGCGTTCGGCTTTGATTCCCAGAACCGCTTCGGTCGCGGCGGCCGCGAGCATCAGCGCGCCGCCCGCAAGATATCCCCACAAAATCTCCCGGCGCGAGCCTGCCTCGATGAGCGCGCCAAACAATGCCGGGCCCGCGATGCCACCGATCCCGGTGCCGACTGCGTAGAAGATCGAAATGGCGCGGGCGCGCACTTCCAGCGGAAAAGCTTCACCAACCGTCAGATAGGCCGCGCTCGCGCCGCAGGACGCGAAGAAGAAGTTGATCGTCCATAGCGCGGTTTGCTCCGCGGCACTCAATGTTCCGGCGGCGAATAGAACGCCGGTTATCGCCATCAGAATACCGGAAACCGCATAGGTGGCCGTGATCATGATTTTGCGTCCGAGCGTGTCGAACAAATGTCCCAGGGTCAGCGGTCCAAGAAAATTGCCGAGTGCGAAAGGCAAGATGAACCAGCCGATGTCTGAAGCCGGCACGCCGTAGAAATTGGTGAGGACCAGCGCATAGGTGAAAAAGATGGCGTTGTAGCAGAAGGCCTGCGTCGCCATCAGGACGAGTCCGAGAATGGTGCGTTTGGGATAGTGCCTAAGAAGGGCACGAACGACATCGCCGAATCGCGTGCCGCGATAGGGCGCAAAAGACATGGGCACGCAGGCGGTGCGCGGCGGCGCGATGCCTTCGCGAACCTCGATCTCGCCGATCACTCTTTCGGCTTCCGCAATGCGCCCATGCGTCATGAGCCAGCGGGGACTTTCCGGTACGAAGTGGCGCAGCCAGACGATAAAAACCCCCAGCACTCCCCCAACGATGAATGCGAGCCGCCAGCCATAGGCGATGGGAAGCACCGCCGGATTGAGCACGATCAGCGAAGCCAGCGCGCCAATGGCGGCGCCAACCCAGAAGCTCCCATTTACGATGATATCGGTGCGTCCGCGGTAGCGAGCCGGTACGAACTCCTGGATCGCCGAATTGATGGCCGCATATTCGCCGCCGATGCCCGCGCCGGTCAAAACACGGAACAGCGCAAAAGACCAAAAATCCCACGCGAACCCTGTCGCGACGGTGGCGACGACATAGAGGCCGACCGTAACCGTGAAGAGCTTTTTGCGCCCGAACCGGTCGGTCAGATCGCCGAACAGCAGCGCGCCCAGAACCGCGCCGATAATATAGGCGCTGCCGGTCAAACCGATTTGTGTGCTGGTGAGCGCGAGTGTCGCGCCTTGCGTCAGCACACCCGCGAGCGAGCCGACCAGCGTCACTTCCAGGCCGTCCAGAATCCAGGTGATGCCCAGCGCAACCACCACCAGCCAATGAAAGCGGCCCCATCGAAGGCGGTCGAGCCGTGCGGGTACGTCGCTCAGGAAAGTGTCGTCGCCGAGA
>DASYEG010000101.1:0-7248 GCA_036499145.1 Micropepsaceae bacterium
CAACATCCTTCGAGAGACCCTTTTCGGTTTTGGTTCGACACCGTAAAGTCACATATGCAAGGGCACATGGATGGAGTTCCCCGCCTGGAATTTGAAATGATTTTCATTTTCCGGGACATTGCAAACGAAGGTTTGGTTAGAACAAACACCATCGACCGCTTCCTGTTGAGAGTTGGCTATCATGTCCTATGAGATTGACCGCCGTTCGGTCCTAAGGGCTATTGCGGCCTATACGGCGTTTGGGTTCGTCACGGGACGCGACAGCGAAGCTCTGGCCGCGCAGCGCGGTCTCGTTCTCGGCAAGCCTTTCGCTTTTTCGTTCGATGCCCTGAAAGAAATCGCGCGTCAGGCGGTCAACCGGCCCTATGAGCGGCCGAATCCGGCTTCCGATATCGTGTCTCGGATCGATTACGAGGCCTGGGGCAAGATCATTTTCAATACGGATTACGCGCTGTTCCAGGGCGAGCGGTTCCCGGTCACCTTCTTCCACCTCGGAAAATATTTCCAAAAACCCGTCGAGATGCATGCGGTCGACGGCGGCGAAGCCCGTGAACTTATTTACGACCAACGCTATTTCGACATGCCGGCGGATTCGATAGCGCATCAATTGCCGAAAGCCTCGGGCTTCGCCGGCTTCCGCATCCAAGAACCGCGCGACGGCAAGCGCGATTGGCGCAAGAATGACTGGGTCGCGTTTCTTGGTGGCTGCTACTTCCGGGCGATCGGCGAACTCTATCAATATGGCGCATCGGCGCGCGGCGTTGCACTGGATACCGTGGTCGCCGGCAAGGATGAGGAATTCCCCGACTTCACGAAGATATACATCGTGAAGCCCGACGAAAGCAGCGATGCCGTGACGGTCTATTCGCTGCTCGAAGGTCCCTCGGTCGTCGGTGCCTACAAATTCGTCATGGCGCGCGAAAAGGGCGTGGTCATGGATATCGAGGCGAGGCTGTTCCTGCGCAAGCCCGTGAGCCGCTTCGGCATTGCGCCTCTGACCTCTATGTATTGGTTCTCGGAAACGGCAAAGCCGACCGCCATCGACTGGCGGCCGGAGGTTCATGATTCCGACGGGTTGGCCATGTGGACGGGTTGGGGCGAGCATCTCTGGCGGCCGCTCAACGATCCGCCGCGCATCATGGCGTCCGCCTTCAGCGATGAGAACCCAAAGGGCTTCGGTCTCCTGCAGCGCGACCGCGCATTCGACCATTACCTCGACGGCGTCTATTACGACCGGCGTCCAAGCTTGTGGGTCGAACCAAAAGGCAATTGGGGAAAGGGCGCCGTCCAACTGATCGAGATTCCGACGGACGACGAGATCCGCGACAATATCATCGCCACCTGGGTGCCCGAAACACCGGCCGCGGCCGGGTCCGAATTCAACATCGCCTACAAACTCTATTGGTTGGCCGACGAACCTCACCCGAGCGACCTCGCGCGTTGCGTCGCGACGCGGCTCAGCGACGGCGGTCAACCCGGTCAGCCCCGTCCCAAAGGCGTGCGGAAATTTCTGGTCGAATTCTTGGGCGGTCCGCTTTCGACTTTGCCCTTCGGTGTGAAGCCCAGCATGGTGATGGAGGCCTCGCGCGGGCATTTTACCGACTACCAGATCATGGAGGCTGTACCGGACGGGCAGGCGGGGCATTGGCGCGCGCAATTCGATTTAGCGGGTGTGGAAGGCTCCGATCCGGTCGAGATGCGCCTGCACCTGACGGTCGGCGACAAGATCGCGACCGAGACCTGGATGTTCCAGTATCACCCCTTTTAGCGCAGCATCGAATTGGGTGATGGCGCTTTAAAAATGGCTGGGGGGAGACCAGCCCTCGGGAGCGATTTCAAATTTCGAAAACTCGAACCCGGGCGCGACCGTGCAGCCGCACAAGACGTACGACCCGAGAGGTTTGGCGCATTGCCAGGCGCCGGCCTGAACGACGATCTGGGGGCGTTGGCCTTCGCTCACCTTGGGACCCAGCGGTACGCGACTGATGGTTCCCGAGCCGACAAACGACAACTCCAAAGCATCGCCGTCATACCAATGCCAGATTTCCGCCGCGTCGATGCGATGCCAGCGCGAGACCTCGCCCGCGCGCAGCAAGTAATAAATCGCTGTCAAACGCGCGCGGCCGTCCGGACCCGCGTAATCGCGGAAGGTCTCGCGGTAAAAGCCGCCCTCGGGATGCGGCTGCAAGTCGAGTGCCGCGATGATCTCGTCTGACGTCATGAAATCGTTCCTTCAGGGAAAAAGGGATCGGATGCTCCGGGTGGACGAGCGCGATGGATCGGACCGCGACGCCGCGGCCGTCGGAGAGCACGTCGAGCTTGCGCTCTTCAAAAATCCGCGACCCTCGCCGTCGGCAGGCGGACATCCTCTTCCGTGCCGTATTTGTGGGGATTTTCGGCGCAGACGTCTTCAGGCCAGGGATTCGCGCCCGCCCCGACGGACTGCACCGCCGGACCGAAGGTCACCGTCGCGGACCACGGCGTGGTGAAGACGTTCGGATCGTCCACCGTAAAGAGAAGTTGCAGCCACTTGGCCTTGGAATTGAAATCGACGACCGGCGGATTGTTGAATTGCGGAAGCACATTGTCTTTGTTCGCCCGCCGCACGCCGTCTTGCGCCCGATCGCGATCGATCAGCCGGTAGCGTTCCACGACATGCAGCGCCGCGGTCTGCGGCGTACCGAACCAGTCGATCATCGCGAACGGGCCAGGCTTGATGCCGACGGTATCGATCACCAAAGTGTCGCCTTCATAATGACCAACGGAATCGCCGTAATAAGACGGCCTGACGTTGGCCGGGTGCGACGATTTCATGCGCACCGTGCGCACCTGATGATCCACCCGGTAAATCATCGTCAGGTGATCGCCGCGGTCGAATATCTGCTGCCCATTGCTCGACAGCAGGAAGGGAAGCCCGTTCGGCCAACACTGGTTGCGCGGATTGTGAAAGCCGAAATGCGCCGATGATTGCTCGCCCAATTTGCGCACCGTTTCGGCCGCTTCGGGCTTGAGGATGGGATTCTTGTAGTCGCCGACGAGTTGGGTCTGGATGCTGCGCCCTTCCGGCGTGCGCGCGAGGTTGACCAGCGCCGTGGAACCGGACGCAAGCGCCTCAAAGCCAGGCAGCCAGGGATGTGCCCAGACGCCCGAGAAGTCCGGTACGGCAGCGCCGCCGGGGGATGCTTGTCCAGACGCGGGCGCCGCCGAAATTGCCGCCAATGCCGCTGCCGTCAATAACCGCCTGAGCATCATCATCGCGCGCCCCCGCAAGTTTGATGAAAGCGATGCTACACCGGTTCCGGGCCCGTTAAAACTCTCCCAACCGCGACGCTCCCACGGGACGTATGCCAGCGTTCCGCGCGGATCGATGCGGACGGTGCCTTAATTCCAGAGCTGCTTCGTCGCCAGCCGCGCGCCTTCGGCCAGCGCTTCGAACTTCGCCCACATGATGGAGGGATGCACCCGCCGGTGGAACGGCCCCTGCGCGAAGCCGCAATCGGTTCCTGCGATGACATTCTCGCGGCCCAGGAATTTCGCGTAGCGCACGATGCGCTGGGCGATGAGCTCGGGATGTTCGACGATGTTGGTCGCGTGGCTGATGACGCCGGGGATGAGGATTTTTCCGTCCGGAAGTTTCACCTTTTCCCATACCTCCCATTCGTGCTCGTGACGGGGATTGGCGCCCTCGATCAGGAATGCGCCGACATTGGCCTTCATCAAAATGTCGACGATGTCCTTCAAGGGCACATCGGTGGTGTGCGGGCCGGGCCAGCTTCCCCAGCAGACGTGATAGCGGATGCGTTCGGGAGCAATGCCTTCCACCGCATGGTTCAGCACCTCGATCTGATGCTCCAGCCATTTGCGGTAATCGGCGAAACTCGCCGGCGGCACCATGCGGTCATAGGTGACGGCGGCGCGCGCATCGTCCAATTGCAGCAGCAGACCGGATGCCGCGATGGTGCGATATTCGGTGCGCATCGCACCGGCGAGCGCCTGGAACATCTCTTCGTCGTTTTTATAATATGCGTTCTTGCGGTCGGGGATGACGCTTGCGGGTGCCGCCACCGGCAGAAACGCCTCCGTCACTGCGACGCCCTTCAACGCCGTCTTGATGTCGGCGATGTCGCGTTCGAGTGCCGCGGTCCCCGTATAGGCGATGGGGCCGGCGCAAACCGACTCCCAGTCCGACGACGGGGCCTGGGCCGCGTCCATCTCGGCGTAGAATTCCTTGAAGCGCGTGCGGTCCGCGCCGGCGGCGAACGGATTTTTCTCCAGCGGCACCGGGCGGCGCTCGAATCCGGAAAGCCGCTCCAGCGCATATTGCGACCAGGAGATGTTCTTGCCGAATTCTCCATCGTCGACGATGTCGATTCCGGTATCGGCCTGGCGGCGCACCACCTGGGCCACGCTCTCCTTCAGGCATTGCTCATAGGCGGCCACATCGCCCTTGCCGCTCTGAACAGTGCGCAACTGATCCAGAAGTTCCGCAGGCCTGATCAGGCTGCCGACATGGGTGGTGAGGATGCGTGCGTGGCTTCGTTCCATGGACGTTTCCTGAGCATTACAGGACCTACGACTAGAAGAAATTCGCCCGGCCCACAATCGAGACCAGAAAACAAAATTTGTGGCTATTTGACCATCGCGCGCAGCGATATTTTCGACTAAAAGGGCCGCGCCTTCGGGAGCCCGCTTATGTCCGTCATCGATATCCATCCCCACGTCATTTCGACCGATACGGCGCGTTATCCGCGCGCGCCCCTGGGTGGGCATCAATCGGATTGGTCGCGCGAACGCCCAATCGGCGTGGACCGGATGATCGCTGCCATGGACCAGGCGGGCATCGCCAAATCGGCGCTGGTCCAGGCCTCCACCTGTTACGGGCATGACAATTCCTATGTCGCCGACGCGGTGGCCGCCCATCCGGAGCGTTTCACGGGCGTGTTCTCCGCCGATGTGCTGGCCGGCGATGCGGTGGACCGGATGAAATATTGGATGGCGAAGGGCCTGACAGGCATGCGGCTGTTCACCACGGGGAGCACCATGCCGGGGCAGGCCGGTTGGCTGGACGATCCACGCTCCTTTCCCGCCTGGGAGTTCGCGCAAAAATCGAACCTGCCGGTGTGTCTGCAGATGACGGCCCAAGGCATTGCGCAATTGCGCGGGATTCTGGAACGCTTTCCAAAGCTTAAAGTGGTCCTCGACCATCTGGCGCGTCCGGTTCAGGAAGACGGCCCCCCCTATCATGGCGCGGACAGCCTGTGGGGACTCGCAGGCTTTCCCGGGGTGTATCTGAAAGTGACGGAGCGCAATCTCGTCGGCGCCAAAAGTGGCAAGGCGACGCCGGAGACTTTCTTCACACACCTGGTGTCGGAATTCGGTGCTTCGCGGATTGCCTGGGGTTCGAACTACCCGGCGTCGGAGCGGCCGCTGCCCGACCTGGTGAAGCTCGCGCAAGAGACGCTCAGCTTTCTGCCTGCGGGCGACCGCGAATGGATTTTCTCCGGCACCGCCAAGGCGCTTTATCCCGCGCTCGCCGGCAAAGAAGGGACCGGACGTTGAGCGAACCTGTCGTACTGCATTGCCTCCTCGGCAATCATCCGAACACCAAGGCGCTGAAAAGCGGAAGCGTGTCTTCGCCGCTGGTGAATTTCGATTATTTCGAGGTGAAGGTCGCCAACACGCAATTCAAGGCGATGGTGCGCGAGTTGAAATATGATTTCGGCGAGCTGGCGATGGTCACGTTCCTGCAGGCCAAGCATTACGGCAAACCCTATGTGCTTCTGCCCGCCACCATTGTGGGGCGCAATCAGCATCACACGATTTTCTACAATGCGGAGCGCGGTCCCCTCAGCCCGCGCGACCTGAACGGCAAGCGCGTCGGCGTGCGCGCCTATACGCAAACGACGGGTGCGTGGGTGCGCGGCATTCTCGCGGGCGATTACGGCATCGATCTGAACGGCGTGACCTGGGTGACGTTCGAGGATTCGCATCTGGCGGAATATCGCGATCCTTCCCATGTCGAGCGGGCGGGCGAGGGCAAGGTGCTCAAGCAGATGCTCATCGACGGCGAAATCGACGCGGCGATCCTCGGCGATGTCGCGGAAGAAGGGCCGCTGAAGCGTCTGATCCCCGATCACGAATCCGCGGGCCGCGACTGGGCGCGCCGGCATGGCGGGGTGCCGATCAATCACCTTGCGGTGATGCGCGAATCCATCGTCAAGGCGCGGCCAGACGTGGTGCGCGAGGTCTATCGCGTGCTGAAGGAAAGCCGCGCGGCGGCGGATTTGCCCACCGGCGCGGACGATCCGTTGCGTTTCGGGATCGGCGCCATCCGCCAATCGCTGGAACAGCTCAACGCCTATGCGGTGGCGCAGAAGCTGATCCCACGCGCCTTTTCCGCTGACGAATTGTTCGCCGATGCCGCCCGCATCCTCGGCCCGGAAGCGGATTGATTTGTCACCCCGAAGCAGAGTTCTCATAAGGTTAAACGCCGCGGTTTCCGGCGATAGGCGGGAACGCCGGTCTTGCCTTAAAAGCAGACATTTATTGAAGTCGAAGAAGAGGACGCAGCTCGCTAACGTGCGGCCATGATTGTGCACTTCCGGCGTGTGAGTCCATTATCGGACAGCCGGAGCGGGTGGAATGTTGCAGGAGAGCTACGACCCGTGCAAAGGGCGTATCAGCAAGAGGTGGAAACAGGAATGACGGCAAAAAGCAGACTACGAATGAAGCTCGAAGCATTGACGAAGGGCAAAAGCGTGCGCGTGTCAGCCATTAGCTCGAGCATGAGCCCCGAATACAAAAAAGCCGTGTACACTCTCGGCAATATTCGAGTCAGCAGCGGCCGGCGCTTCCGTATGAAACTCGGGGTGAGCGCTCTGACCATTACCCGCACGAAATAGACGATAGATTTGCATCGCGCGGAATCAGCCGATGAGCGCGTGTCACCGGAACGACCCTAGTCGTGGCCTCTAACATCTGCGGTGTGCGGTATCCTGGCCGTCGGCAACACAGCTTTGTGTGCGGCTCGAATCGACCATCTGGGATACCCATTTTAATTTGGAGCCGATCTTGAACAGAGCAAAAATGCGCCCGGAGCGAACCCTCCCCGATACGCCAGCGCTGGTGCGAAGTCTCGTTCATTACCGAGAACCAAGTCACGCGCGTGCTTTGTTTGAACTCGGTGTCACCGCCGGGGCGCTTGCGCTGTTTTGGGTCTTGATGTGGCTGTCGCTTGGCGTTGGCTAT
>DASYEG010000102.1:0-1502 GCA_036499145.1 Micropepsaceae bacterium
GATGGCGCCGCATTTCGTGCTCGAGGACAGCGGCCAGAAATACGTCGCCCGCAAAGTCGATTGCGGCGGCGGCGAGCAATACACGGAAGAGTACAAGAAGAACGTCAATCCGCATTCGCGCGTGCCGGTGCTGCAGCTCGATAACGGCGCGTGGATTTCCGAGAACATCGCCATCCTGCCCTATCTCGGCAAACGCTTCGGCTTTTGGACCGAGGATCCGGTTCTCGAAGCGAAGATGCTGTCGTTCATCGGTTGGGTCGCGTCGACCGTGCATCCGGCGCAAGCGCATTACCGCCGCGCCTATCGCTATGCGAGCGATGAAGCGGTACATCCGAACATGCAGAAAGTCGGCCTCGAATCCTTCCACACTTATCTGAAGGACGTCGACAAGATGTATGCCGGCAAGGCCTATCTTTTCGGCGACAAGCTGTCGGTCTGCGATCACTACGCCTTCGTGCTCTACACGTGGGGGCTGCAACGCGGTTTCGCGATGGCGGACGAGATGCCGCATTTCACCGCGTTCAATGTCGAGATGCGCAAGCGCCCGGCGATCCAGCACGTTTTCGAAGACGAAAACATCGACGTCCGTTGACACGCGTGCGGCATGGCGCGGCCGCCGGATAGCGTTAAAGCGCGCGGCGACCTATAGTCGCGCGCAGCCATTTTGGAGGAATCATGGGCCAGCCATTCCGTATCGACGTGCACCATCATCCGACGCCAACCGCCGCCATCGCCAATGGCCGTCGCGCGGTGCCGCCGAATATGAAAGACTGGACCGCCGCCATGTCGCTCGAAGACATGGACAAGAATGACGTCCAGACGTCGATCCTCTCGCTCAACCATCCGATCATCGTGTGGCCGAGCGATCAGGCTGCCGCGATCAAGCAGGCGCGCGAGTGGAACGAGTTCATGGTGAAGCAGGCCAAGGACCATCCTGGCCGCTTCGGCGTCTTCGCCGTGCTGCCGATCCTCAATGTCGAAGCCAGCCTCAAAGAGATGGAATATGCGCTCGACACGCTGAAGGTCGACGGCATCAACATGATGACCAATATCGGCGACAAGTGGCTCGGCGATCCACACTATTGGCCGCTCTTCGAAGAACTCAACCGGCGCAAGGCGGTGCTCTACACCCATCCGATGGCGCCGACCTGCTCGGTCAATGCCATGATGCCTGAGGTGAACGATTCGGTGATCGAATTCGCCACCGACACCTCGCGCGCCATCGCCCGCATCCTGTTCAGCGGCGCGGCGCATAAATTCAAGGACATCAATTTCATCTTCTCGCATGCCGGCGGGACGATGCCCTATATCCTCGAGCGCTATACGCGCCACCCGCTGACCGACAAAGAACTCGCCGCGCGCGTGCCCGACGGCGTGGTGAATTATCTGAAGCGCTGGCACTACGACACGGCGCAGGCCTCGCATCCTTTCGCAATGTCGTCGATCACCAAGTTGGTCAATGTCTCGCAATTGCTGTTCGGGACGGACTTCCCCTACCGCAA
>DASYEG010000103.1:0-3013 GCA_036499145.1 Micropepsaceae bacterium
GCAGGTCACATCCTCACAGAATTTGACGCAGCAGGGGCTGCTGACCTCGACGGGATCCTCCACCGATCTCGCGATTTCGGGGAACGGGTTCTTCGTCGTCACGGACAATCCGGGGAATCCGCAGGCCGCTCTCTATACCCGCGCGGGCTCCTTTGTGCCTGACGCGCAGGGCCGGCTGAAGAACTCGGCAGGCTTCTATCTCGAAGGCTGGACGCTGCAGCCCGACGGCAGCATGCCGGCGAACCGCAGCTCGCTCGGGCTGATCAATCTGTCCAGCCTGAACGGCACGGCCGAAGCGACGACGACGATGTCGTTGCGCGCCAATCTGCAAGCCTCCGCGGCTATCGTCAGCCCGTACACCGCCGGCGACATGACAGCGGGCACGGTGACACCGGAATTCGAGCAGACCATCAACGTCTATGACAGCCAAGGCGCCGCGCGCCCCATGCAGCTTGCGTTCGTGAAAACGGGAGCCGACACATGGAAATATGAAGTCTCCTACCAGGGTCCGGTTGCCGATATCGGTGGCGCGGGCAACAACCCCGTCGCCACCGGCACCGTCAATTTCAATGCCGACGGCACGCTGTCGATCCCGCCGACGGCGACCCTCAACATCCCGTGGGCGGCCTCCACCGGTCTCAACCCGCAGACCGTGACGATAACCCTCGGCACTTCGGGGTCTTCCAATGGCGTGACGCAGTTCGATGCACCATCCTCCCTGACCTCGGCAACCGTCGACGGCGCGCCCTATGGCGCACTGACTTCGGTGTCGGTGGACGATCAAGGATTCGTGACCGCCCTGTTCGACAATGGCATCGAGAAAAAAGTGTTCAAGGTTCCGGTTGCGACATTCACCGATCCGGACGCGCTGGCGCCGGTTGCCGGCAACGCCTATCAGCTGACCGACGCATCCGGCACGGCCATCATCCAGGAAGCCAAGAACGGCGGCGCCGGCTCCATTGCCTCCAACTCGGTGGAAGCTTCGACCGTCGATCTGGCGAAGGAATTTTCCGATCTGATCACGACGCAAAGAGCGTATTCGGCGGCCACGCGTATTATCACCACCGCCGATCAGATGTTGCAGGAACTGATGCAAATCAAACAATAAGGTATGAAACGGTGCCCGCCGGACGGTAAAGGCACCGTTTCAACAAACAATGCTAACGAAATCATTGGGTTATTCCTTCTTTTACCCTGACTTTTGGGGCTTTCTTAAAAGCGGCAGCGGTAATTTGGGGTGTGTGGGAAAAGAAGGTGGAGCATGAGGAATATGGCTGAGGAGCAACGCCGGTCGCGCGTCAGTTACGTGATCGGTCCCGATGGGAGTCCGCTCACTCTGGCTGATTTGCCGCCGCCTGGCACCAAACGCTGGGTGATCCGGCGCAAAGCCGAAGTCGTGGTGGCGGTGAGGGGCGGACTGTTGACCCTCGACGAGGCCTGCACGCGCTATACGCTCACGGTCGAGGAATTCCTGGCCTGGCAGCGCGCGATCGAACGCTTTGGATTGGCGGGCTTGCGCGCAACACGCGTGCAGCAATATCGGCACTAGCGAAACGAGAGCCGGAACAGCACGCCTTCCATCGTCATTCTCCAGATAGGGTTAAAGAATCATTTTCACGATGCATTGCATTTTCAATGTTGCGATATCGCGAAAATTCGTAATCCCGTTAAGCTGAATTTTACCCAGTCCCGGCAATGTTTGCCTAGTTCAGCGGCGAGCCGAAAGAGAGCGACAACGCCTCTCGCATCCGGCTCGATCCGCGTTCTAGGCGGAGGTTAGGTTGCCGGAATTTTTCAAAGGGATCGGACCTGCGCGTATCGGCGCCATGGCGGGCGTCGCTGCGGCGC
The DNA here is from genome assembly GCA_036499145.1 of Micropepsaceae bacterium. Classification (GTDB taxonomy): domain Bacteria; phylum Pseudomonadota; class Alphaproteobacteria; order Micropepsales; family Micropepsaceae; genus CAIYRG01. The sequence continues at coordinate 1,849 of DASYEG010000103.1, forward strand.
TGACGGCATTCTTCCTGTACGTATTCGGCATGATCGCCGAAGCGCCGAAGGCGATCCTGTTCTCCGGGCTCGAAGCGCGCGAAGCGACTTCGGTCATCACCAAACTGGAAGCCTTGAACATCCCCTATGAGCAGAAGGGCGATGGCGGCACCATCCTTATTCCGTCCGACCAAGTCTCGAAGATCCGCATGCAGCTTGCGTCGGAAGGCCTGCCGTCCGCCGGCGTCGGCTATGAGATTTTCGACAAGACCGACACGTTCGGCACGACGGCCTTCGTACAGAACGTGAATCGCCTGCGCGCGCTTGAGGGCGAGCTGGCCCGCACCATAAAATCCCTGGATTCGATCGACTCGGCGCGCGTGCACCTGGTCATTCCCGAGCGTCAGGTCTTCGCCCGCGACAATCAGCCGCCATCGGCCTCGGTCGTGGTGAAGACGCGTTCGCGCCTGTCGCGCGGCCAAGTGAGCGCGATTCAGCATCTGGTGGCCGCCGCGGTGGCCGGACTTACGGCCAATAATGTCGCTCTGGTGGATGACAAGGGCGAATTGCTCGCAGGCGGCGGTGGCGCGGACGGCGACGCCGCGACGGGCGCGGTCCAGGAAGAACGCACGTCGGGTTTCGAAGATCGTCTGCGCCAGCGCGTCGAAAACATCGTCTCCTCGATCGTGGGACCGGGGCATTCCCGCGTCCAGGTCGCCGCCGAGATGGATTTCAACCGCGTCACCCAGACCGCCGAAACCTTTGATCCGGATAGCCGCGTGGTGCGTTCGTCCCAGACGGTGCAGCAGGATTCGCAGTCCAAGGACAATCACGGCGGAGCGGCCCCCGTCAGCGTCGGCACAGCGCTTCCGGGACAGGCCGCCCCGGCAACCCCGCCGAATGACGGCTCGACATCCGCCAACACGCGCACCGAGGAAACCGTCAATTACGAGATCTCCAAGGTCACGAAGACTCAGGTGCTCGATGCGGGACAGGTAAAGAAGCTTTCCGTCGCCGTGGTGGTGGACGGCACCTATACGCCGGGCGCCAACGGACAGCGCGCCTATGCGCCGCGCAGCACCGACGACATGGGCAAGATCACCGCACTCGTACGCTCGGCCATCGGCTTCGACGAAAAACGCGGCGACCAGCTCCAGGTCACGAACATGCGCTTTGCGGACATCGA
>DASYEG010000104.1:0-33458 GCA_036499145.1 Micropepsaceae bacterium
CGCCGCCGCCCCGCGGCTATTGAAACTTATGGCGGGCTGCGCAATAACCCCACCCTTGCTTGGAGCGCGGGCGTAGCTCAGGGGTAGAGCATAACCTTGCCAAGGTTAGGGTCGGGCGTTCGAATCGCCTCGCCCGCTCCAGATTTTACTCAGCGAAATCAGCGACTTATTGCACCATCATCCGAGTGGTTCTGGCCGTTTTTCCGGGAAACTCGGGGGGAGCTTGGGGCCCGTTGCAGCCAGCGTCCATTTCATGGGCAGACAGTCGTGCTTTTCCAGCCGACGAAAATGTTCGTGCGAGATATAAGACTTTTATCTTGGCAACAAATGATTCTCGCCAATCGCACGGCGGCATTTCTAAGCCCAATTTGGGCCAGTTCTTGGATTGATCGCCGGATCGCCGCAATCCTCCACTGCTCGGCGAGCAGACGATTGCGAAGTGCTCAAAGCTTATGGATCGCGAGACGTGATTGATGTTGGCGCTTACAAAAGCGTGGCGGCCGCGATGGCGAGGCCATGTCACGACGGTGGCCTCAGACCGAACCCGCACCGGCGCCAGGCACGTCTAGCGACGAACTGCTCGACCACGAGCGAACCCCGTCAACCCCTCCGCGCCCAATGCGCACCAGCTCCCATTTGTAGGAATTACCCTAATCATATGTAGTTTTATTCCTACAAATCGTGTAGAAAAAGTAAGTTCCGGGGCCAAGCAAAGCGAACCCTGCCATTGCAATTCAAGAAGGGCGTACCCCGGCCTATCACGCAATCTCGTGAAGCGGCACTCAGAGGAGAAAGCCCATGAAGACGGTCATCATCCAAACAGCCACAGCATTGGTTCTGACGACGTTTTTTGCCGTCTCGGCGGATGCTCAAAATCAGGGCTCCGCCGGACCGCCGGTTCTCGCGAGCAAGCTCGCCCCTGCGAGATCCGGCAGCACGCAGCTTCTCGTGACGTCAAGCGCCTTCGGTTCAGGCAGCGAACTCGACGATAAATTCACGCAGAACGGGGACAACATGTCTCCACCGCTTGCCTGGACCAAGGGCCCCCCGGGAACGCAATATTATGCAGTGCTGGCCGAAGACGCCGGCGTGGATCGCGCCGAACCGATCGTGCACTGGGTTATCTACAATATTCCGAGTTCGATGAGGGGGCTGCCGCAGAATGTGCCAACGGACGCCACGCTCGAAAACGGCGCGGTGCAAGGCAAGAATGTCCGCGGCGCCGCCGGGTTCATCGGCCCCAAGCCGCCCAAAGGACAGACCCATCCCTATCACTTTGAGGTTTTCGCACTGAACGCCAAGTTGAACCTGCCCGCTAACGCGGACCGCAACGCAGTGGTTGGCGCGATGAGGAACCATGTTCTCGCACAGGGCGACCTCATGGCCATGTATACCGGCAAATAATTTCCATCTGCATCGACACGGCGGCGGCGCGCGTCACGGGCCCGCGCCGCCGCGGGTGCCGGCCCCATGCACGTTCGCGAGGCGCGGCCACGCCGTCTTATCGATCCACGCCGCCTTATCGAGGAGGCCGAAACGATGTAACTTCAGGGCATGTCCACCAGAATGTTCAAATTCCTGCAGTCGCTCTCACCGCCAGTCCTGCTTACGACCCTTACCGGATTGACGCTTGTGATCGGCTATTTCGATTATCGTGCAGGAACCGACACCACATTTACGGCGATTTATCTGTTTCCGATAGGTGCCGCAGCCTGGTTCTTCGATCGCCGGACTGCCTCTGTGCTCGCTGCTGTGAGTTCGATACTTTCGGTAAGCGGGGACATGGAGGCCGGCGCGCATTACGCGAGCCTGTGGATTCCGCTATGGAATATCGCGGCGCGTTTTGCCGTTTTTGTGTTCGCCGCGCATCTGATCGGTGCGCTTCGCAAACTGAATGCCGATTTGGAAAAGCGGGCGGCGGAACGGGCGGCAAAGCTGACGGAAGAAATCGCCATGCGCGAACGGCTCCAACGCGAACTGCTGCAAATCAGCGAACGCGAACAGGAGCGCGTGGGCCACGACATTCATGACAGTCTTTGTCAGCACCTCACCGGCACGGCGCTTGCCGCACAGGTTCTCGCCGAGAGCCTTCAGTCGCGCAATCCGGCGGAACAGGATAATGCCGTGCGCGTCGTCGAACTCGTCGAGGAAGGGATCGTTCTCGCCCGCAATCTCGCGAGAGGATTGAACGCCGTCGAAGTGTCCAACAACGGATTGATGGCCGCGCTTACCGATTTTGCCGCGAGCACAAGCGATTTGTTCAATGTGTCTTGCCGTTTCGAATGTTCCGAACCGTTTTTGATGGACGATCCGACTGCGGCGGTCCATCTCTACCGCATCGCGCAGGAGGCGGTGGGCAATGCCATCAAGCATGGTGAGGCGAAGCGCATCGTCATCCGGCTCGAACGCTCGAATGCGGGACGCGTGCTGCGCGTGATCGACGATGGCACCGGAGTGCGGGCCTCGCGTCTGGACGGAAAGGCCAAGGGCATGGGTCTGCGCATCATGTCCTATCGATCCGAGCTTATCGGAGGCCGCATCCATATCCAGAGGCGCACTCCGGCCGGCACGGAGGTAACCTGTTCGCTGCCGTTGGAAGAAGCCGCGCAATGACATCGGCCAAAGCCAGAATCGTCATCGTGGACGATCACCCCCTGGTCAGGGAGTGGCTGACCGCCTTGATCGAGAAGCATCCGGACCTCACCGTTTGCGGCGAGGCCGACAACGCTGCAACCGCGCTGAGAATCATTTCCGAAGATCCACCCGATCTTGCCATCGTCGATCTTTCCCTCGGAAGCAAATCGGGAATCGAGCTCATACAGTCGATCCGTTCGTCGCATCCGGGCGTCGCCATGATCGTGCTGTCGATGTACGACGAGCAGGTTTACGCGGAGCACTGCATCAGGGCAGGCGCGCGCGGCTATATCATGAAGCGCGAGACGGCGAAGAACATCATCGATGCAATTCACGAAGTCCTTGCGGGAAACCTCTACCTCAGCAAGCGCATGACCGAACTTATGGTTCAAAAGGCGGTTTCAGCCGACGCGTCAAACGGCGGCGTACCGCTCGCACAGCTTAGCGAGCGGGAATTGCAGGTTTTCAAGCTGCTGGGCCAGAGCCGTGAGATCGATGAGATCGCCAAGATGCTCGATGTCAACATCAAGACCGTGCATACCTACTGCGCGCGCATTAAGGAAAAGATCAAGGTCAGCACCACCGCCGAACTGCTGCACGAAGCGCGGCTTTGGCAAGGGGCGCTTCCGCCGGCCTGACGGTGCGCGGGACGCATATCCGAGCGTCACGGGGCACGCTTCTGCGTGAGGATATATGCGATGACCTCCGAGGCTTCCACATCGGAGATAGATGTCGTGGTGGAAATCGAAGTCCTTTGCGGCGCGTCCTTGTTGCGATGCGTCCGGTCCAACGCTTCACGCAAGGACACGACCGACACGCCAGGCCGATTCGCGATGTCCTCGAAGCTGGGAATCGCATCCCCGGTGACCGGCCGGAATTCCTGTTGCGGGCTCGCGACATGGCATCCGGTACATGATTCCAACGCGATTTCGTGACCGGCCCGAATCGCGCTTTCCTGGGAGGGATTCTGGCCGGCTGTTCCGGCCTCTTGTGCCATGGCTGGCGCGATGAAAACCGCCGCGCCCAGCGCCGCGTAAAGCGCAAAATCACGCATTGTCGGTGTCCCTGTAAAGTCCTTTACCAGTCTGACGTCTTCCAATTGTTAGAAATCTTACATGATTTGTAGGCTTGAACCTACGCACGCGTAGGCTAATAGTTTCCGCACAGAGACCCGTGTCTTCCAGAGCCTTCTCTTCGAGAGGGGGCGGAAGCCGCAGGACATTTGCCCTTCAAGAAGGAAATCCCATGCGTCGTGACGCATGCGAAACAGGCGCAGCGTGCGGACGGACGAACGGACGATATGGCCGCGCGCGCACGTTGCTCAACCCCACTTACCCACGCGTAATGCGCTCTGGGGACCTGACCTGAATGTATGCGATCGTCCGCCTTGCGCTCAGATACCGCTACACCGCGGTCGTGATAGCGATATTCATATCCATCTTCGGCATCTCGGCAGCCGTGACAACGCCGGCGGACATTTTTCCCGATATCAAAATCCCCGTTATTGCTGTCGTCTGGACCTATCGGGGACTTTCCCCGAACGATATGGCCGGGCGCGTGATCTATTACTACGAGCGCCAGCTCTCCACCTATGTGAACGATATCGAACATATGGAGAGCCAGTCTCTGTTCGGCATCGGGATCGTAAAGATTTATTTCCATCCGGGTGCCGATATTCGCACGGCGACCGCCGAAGTCGATTCGGTCTCCCAGACGGTTCTCAAACAACTGCCGCCCGGAATCACGCCGCCCCTCATTTTGAACTACAACGCCTCCACGGTCCCAATACTCCAGCTTGCGCTTTCAAGTGCCACGCTGCCGGAACAGGAGATTTACGATCTCGGGCAGAATTCGATCCGTCCCCGGCTCGCAACGGTTCAGGGCACTGCGGTTCCCTCGCCCTACGGTGGAAAGGAACGGCAGATCCAGATCGATCTCGACCCTCAGGCGCTTCAGGCCAAGGGCTTATCCGCGCAGGACGTTGAAACCGCGATTGCCGCGCAGAACCAGATCATCCCGGCAGGCACGACCAAAATCGGCCAGTTCGAATACAACGTCAAACTCAATGACAGCCCCGTCACGGTCGCGGAGCTGAACGATCTGCCGATCCGATCCCAGGACGGCTCGACGACGTACATCCGCGACATCGGCCATGTAAGAGACGGCTTTCCGCCACAGCGCAATATCGTGCGGGTCGATGGCCGGCGCGCAGCCTTGATGACCATTTTGAAAAGCGGAAGCGTGTCCACGCTCGCGATCGTGGACGGCGTCAAATCCCTTTTGCCGCGGCTGGAGGAGACGCTGCCGAAATCATTGCGTATCGCGGCGATTGGCGACCAATCGCTTTTCGTCAAGGCCGCGGTATCGGACGTGATCCGCGAGGGCGTCATTGCGGCCGCTCTCACCAGTTTGATGATTCTGGTCTTCCTCGGAAGCTGGCGCTCGACGCTTATCATCGCGACATCGATCCCGCTCGCGATCCTCGCATCGATCGCGGCGCTATCCGCATTGGGCCAGACGCTGAATATCATGACGCTGGGAGGACTTGCGCTCGCGGTCGGCATTCTGGTCGACGACGCCACCGTGACGATCGAGAGCATCAACTGGCATCTGGAGCGGGGCAAACCCATCCAGGCGGCAATATTCGACGGGGCGCGCCAGATCGTCGCCCCCGCCTTCGTGTCCTTGCTTTGTATCTGCATCGCCTTTGTGCCGATGTTCTTCTTCCCCGGCGTCTCCGGCTTTCTGTTTGCTCCGATGGCCGAAGCCGTCGTGTTCGCCATGATCGCTTCGTTCGTGCTCTCCCGCACGCTCGTTCCGGTCATGGCGAACCATCTGCTCGTGGCCCACGGCGGAGCCCACGCCGTCGCGGTCATGCGCAGCCATGATTCCGAAACCGGGATCAGGACCACCCGCAATCCCTTCATTCTCTTTCAGCATGGTTTCGCGCGGCGATTCGATCGCGCCCGCGATGGATATCGCAACCTGCTCGAGCTGGCGCTCGGCAACCGCCGCATTTTCATCGCCGGTTTCATGCTTGCGGTTCTCGCGTCTTTTGCGCTGATACCGTTTCTCGGGCAGGACTTCTTCCCGTCCGTCGATTCCGGCCAAATCAGTCTGCACGTGCGCGCGCCTGTGGGAACCCGGATCGAGGAGACCGCGGCCCTGTTCGACCGTATCGAAAACAACATCCGGAGCGTAATCCCGCCGAAGCAGCTTGGTACGATCGTGGATAATATCGGCTTGCCGGTTAGCGGTCTCAACCGTGCCTATTTGAACACTGGCGGAATTGGCCCCGAAGACGGCGATATCCTTGTCAGTTTGACGCCCGGTCACGCCGCGACAGCAGGTTATGTCAAGACACTTCGCGGCCTGCTGCCGCGGAGCTTTCCCGGCAGCGGGTTTGCATTTCTTCCCGCCGACATCGTCAGTCAGATTCTGAACTTCGGCGCACCGGCCCCAATCGATGTGACGGTCTCAGGCCCCAACAAAACGGCGAACGAAACCTATGCGCAGGAATTGCTGCGGGGGATCGCCAAGATTCCCGGCACGGCGGACGCTCGCATCGAGCAATCTTCGCATTACCCGGAGCTCGCCATCGACATCGACCGCACCCGGGCCAATCAGATGGGGGTCACCGAGCGCGACGTGACGAACAGCCTCGTCGTCAATCTGGCCAGCAGTTTCCAGGTCGCCCCCGCGTTCTGGCTCGATCCTAGCAATGGGGCGTCCTATCCGATTGTCGCACAAACACCGCAATATCGGCTGGATTCGCTTTCCAAGATGGAAAATCTCCCCGTGACCGGCAGCAAGCCTGGAAACATGCAGGTGCTCGGGGCACTGGGCACGATCCACCGCGAAGACAGCGATGCGATCGTTTCCCATTATGCGATTCAACCGACCATCGACATCTACGCGGCGACGCAAGGCCGCGATCTTGGCGCGGTCGCCGCCGACATCCAACAATTGATCCAGCAGACCGGCAAAGATCGCCCAAAGGGCGCGACAGTCACGATGCGCGGTCAGGTCGAAACCATGAACAGCGCTTTTTCCGGTCTGTTCATCGGTTTGGCCGAAGCGGTCATTCTCATCTATCTGCTCATCGTCGTGAATTTCCAATCCTGGGCCGATCCATTTGTCATCGTGAGCGCTTTGCCATCCGCTTTGGCGGGAATCGTGTGGATGCTGTTCGCAACCGACACCACGCTGAGCGTTCCGGCCCTGACGGGCGCCATCATGTGCATGGGCGTCGCCACGGCGAACAGCGTTCTGGTGGTGAGCTTCGCGCGGGAACAATTGGAGCTGACGGGCGATGCGGTCGGCGCCGCGCTGGAAGCGGGCTACACGCGGTTCCGTCCGGTGTTGATGACCGCGCTCGCCATGATCATCGGGATGGCCCCAATGGCGCTCGGACTGGGAGAGGGCGGAGAGCAGAACGCACCGCTCGGCCGCGCCGTGATCGGCGGGCTTATCGTTGCCACCGCCGCCACACTGCTTTTCGTTCCCGTTGCATTCAGCCTCGTCCACGGTCGCACGAAATCCCAACCGCTTCCGTCGGATGCAGCGTCCCTGCCGGAAAGAGACGTCTATGCCCCAGCAGAATGATATGGAAAAACCGCGGCGCCGGACGATAAGGCGGCTCAAGCAGACCGCTGCGGTGGGGGTCGGCGTCGCTGCCATCATCGTCGCGAGCGGCATATGGGTGCGCCTCCACGCGAGCAGCGAGCAGGCAAGCTGGACCACGGAGCAGACGGTTCCCACGGTCAATGTCGTGCATCCCTCCGGTCTCGGCGGCAATGGCGTGCTCACGCTGCCGGGAAATCTGCAAGCCTTCTACACCGCGCGTATCTACGCACGCGTTCCGGGATATGTGCGGCAATGGTACAAGGACATCGGCGCGGTGGTGCATCGCGGCGATATCCTCGCCGACATCGATACGCCCGAACTGGACCAGCAAATCGAGCAGGTGAAAGCCGACCTCGCCAATGCTCAGGCGGCGCAGAAGCTGGCGGAAACGACGGCCGCCCGATGGGCGAACCTGCTGGCGGTGGATGCCGTTTCCAAACAGGAAGCGGAGGAGAAAGCGGGCGACCTCGCGGTTAAGAACGCTCAGGTCAATGCCGCCAAGGCAAATGTCGACCGCTTGGAGAGCATGAAGACATTCGCCCGCATCACCGCCCCTTTTGACGGCGTGGTGACCGAACGTGCAACCGATGTCGGAGCGCTGGTCAATGCAGGCGCCGGATCGACCGGCTCGCCCCTCTTCACCGTTTCGGACCTGCACAAGATCCGCGTCTACGTCCAGGTGCCACAGAACTATTCGGCGCAGATTCACAATCATATGAAGGCCGAGTTGAGTCTGCCGGAATATCCCGGCGAGACCTTCTCCGCCCAGTTGGTTTCGACCTCGGATGCGATCAGCGACCAATCGAACACTCTCTTGGTTCAGCTTGAGGCCGACAATCGGATGGGAAAGCTCAAACCCGGAGAATATGCGCAGGTCAGCCTGCTGCTTCCCGCGGATAAGGGCATGCTTCGCATTCCATCGAGCGCGTTGGTGTTCCGGGGCGAGGGGCTTCAGGTGGCGACGGTGGGACAGGACAATCACGTCGTGATGAAGCCGATCCGTATTGCCAATGATCTGGGTCCCCAGGTCGAGGTGAGTTCCGGGTTGGATGCCTCGGATAAAGTCATCGACAATCCGCCCGATTCCCTGGCCATGGGAGACGCCGTGCGCGTGGCCGGCCCGCAGGATCAACAGCACGCGGATGCCAAATAGGATGCGCGCCGCTGGGCTCGTTTCGGCGCTTCTTGGGGCGTCATGGCTTGCAGGATGCTCGCTTGCACCGCGCTACGAGGTTCCCGCGTCCACCATCCCCGTGTCCTTCAAGGAAAACGGAATGTGGACGCAGGCAACGCCGCAAGATGCGATCCCGCGCGGCAATTGGTGGTCGGTCTATCGCGATCCCACGCTCGCGGCATTGGAAGCGCGGATTGAGGGATCGAACCCAACGCTTGCCCAAGCGCTGGCGCGCTACGATGAAGCGAGCGCCTATCTGGCGGAGGCACAGGCGAGTCTGTTTCCCCTGGTCGGATCGAACGCGCAAATCAGCCAAAACCGGCAGTCGGACGAACGGCCGCTGCGCGGCTCCAATCAGCCCAATGACTACGCCAACAATTCCCTTACGGCGTCGATCTCCTACGATCTCGATTTCTGGGGCCGGATTCGCAACATCGTGCAGGCCGGGAAGGCCGAACAACAGGCACAGGCCGCCGATTTGGAATCGGTGCGGCTCAGCCTCGAGGCACAACTCGCCGACGATTACGTGAAATTGCGCGCCATGGACGCGGAGCTCGATCTGTACCGGGTCACGCTTGCCGCCTATGAACGGGCCTTCAATCTGATCGATCAGCGTTATACCCAGGGGGCGGCTTCGGGTCTGGATCTGGGCCGTGCCCAGACTCAACTCGAAAGCGCGCGCGCGGAAATCTCCAATGTCGCCGCGCAACGCGCGCTTTACGAACACGCTATTGCGAGCCTCGTGGGCACACCGGCGTCTGCATTTTCGCTTACGCCTGAAATCGTAACGCTGAATGTTCCGAACGTCCCCACGGGGTTGCCGTCCACTCTTTTGCAACGCCGCCCCGACATCGCAGCGGCGGAAAGACGGGTTGCGGAGGCCAATGCCCAGATCGGCGTTGCGCGCGCCGCGTTTTTCCCGTCGATTATCCTGGCGGCGACAGCGGGATTTCAAGATTCGGGCGGCGTGGGCGTGGGACTGGTTTCGGCGCCCAATCTCCTATGGTCGGTCGGTCCTGCCGCGGCGCTGACCCTTTTCGATGCCGGAGCCAGACAAGCGCGTGTGGATGCGACGGTTGCCCGGCGCAACCAGACCGCCGATATCTATCGCACCGCTGTTCTGCAGGCCTTTCAGGACGTCGAGGACAATCTGGCGGTTTTGAACAATCTCGCAGCGGCCGCAACCGCGGAAGACGCCGCCGTTGGCGCGGCGGCACGAACCGAGACGCTTTCCATGGATCGCTATGATCTGGGTGCGGCAAGCTATCTCGATGTGGTGACGGCTCAGACGGCGGCCTTGCAGGCCAGATTGTCGGCACTCGATTTTCATACGCGACGTCTTGAATCCAGCGTAAGACTCATCCGTGCGCTGGGCGGAGGCTGGCCCGCGTCCGAAGCTTATGACGTCACCGCGCTGCCCTGAACCGACGCTACACTGAACCGGTTGGCCGAACCTCTCGCATGAGAGGCCCGGCCGCTGGATTTGTTATTGGAACGGATAATAGCGGAAGCTGGTGAACACCATGTTGTCGGAGGTATGCGGAGAGCCCCCAACCCCGTTGAAGGCCTTCAGATAGGTGTAGGAATACTGCACGCCGATTCTCACCCGGCCGAAATCGCCGTCATAGGTGTTATCCCACAAGCCGACATTGATCTGCTCGACCGTCTGGATGTTGCCTGTACAGCTCGCGGTGGAAGAGAAACTGGAGCAGCCGGTATTGTTGAAAGCCGGATTGCCGTAACCGAGATTCTGCGAAGTGCCGTTGAGCGTGCCACTGAAAAAATCCGAATCATCGTGTTCGCGGCCCGCGAAGACATAGATGTCGAGCGCGCGGGTGGCATGCCATGTCAGGCCGATCATCTCGATGTCCTGTCTCAGCGGCGCGAAGGTGCCGTTGGCATTGTAGGTCACGTCTGGAAGCTGACTGCTGCCGTAACGGCCGATGCCCTCGCCAAACAGAGTGTCGAATTGAACGTCCAGCGTACCGGGCACAAGTTTGATCAGGCCCGCGACGCCGCCGCCGCCGCCCGAGACATTATGGTTCGATACGTCGGTCAGGGACGTTCCGAAGCGATCGTAAAAGTCGCGGTACATGCCGACGGCTTCAAGATGCACGTTGCGGCCGAAAAACGACGGCTCCCATGCGACCTTGCCGATCAGATCGGGAACATGGTTGAGCGAGAGCGTGATGCCCGGATTGAATTCGGACAGACCCACATTCGTACTGCCGCCATTGAAGCCGCTGCCACTGCTGACCGTAAGTCCGGTATACCCAGCGGGTGCGGTTCCACCGATGGTCGTTTGCGGGTTCTCGATCGACAGACCAACCCAGAACTCGTTGCCGAAATTCTTGACGACGCGAAGCTGGGCCTGACGCGTCCAGACGAAACCGGCGGAATATTGGGCTTCGATGGTGGGCGGAGCAAGTTCGGTGCGTTCCGACATCCCCTGGCCGTTCAACGTCGCAAGCGACCAGCTTTGGCCGAATAGGACGTGGATGCCGAGGTCGCTCCAATCCGCCGATCCGTATAGATTGCGGATGCGTGGCGCGTAGGAATTGCTTTCATTCGAGTTCGCGCTGGCGGGACCACCCATGAAATCGAACTCGCCATACATGGCAAAGTGCGTATTGGGATCGAAATCGCCTTCAGCGAGACCTTGAACCCGGCTTTGCCGGGCGGTCATGCGAAATTCGCCGGTGTGCCCAACGCCGACATTGTTGCCGGTGCCACCGGGGCCAGGACCCGCAAAGGGAATTTTGGCGAAGCCCGGAGAGCCGATATCGGACTCCAGATTGTTTGAGCGCCAGACGGTTTCGGCCGCCAGAAAGCCGCCCAGCGAGAGCGTGATGCCCTTGAAGTGAATTTTCTTGTCTACCGGCGCGGCAGGCGCCGTCGCGGCTTGTCCGAATGCCGGACCGGCGAGCGCCACGCATGTGATTGTCCCCGCCAATATGCTTTTGAAGTTCATTTTATCCCCGCGATTGTCGATTCCAACCGCTAGCCCGGACAGCACCTGTCCCCGCCAACGGTGCGACGTTGCGATAAATGCTGTTTGTGACACCGGATTGAATGATGCATGAACGATTCATGACGGCGGCTCTCGGGAATTGCCCGCGCGGTCCGGGGGCACTGTCACAAAAGCTTCCGATATGGGTGATATCAGCGTCGTCTGAATTTGAGCTCATCTGCCCGAAAGATTTCGGCTAGCCATTTCGGCGGACGAACTTCGCGCGAAGCAATCACGGGAGAATCCCAATGAGGCTATATTTTAGTTTCCCCGCCAGCATCCTTGCCGGCGTTATCGCAGTGGGCCTGGCAACCGATGTCTCTGCCGCAGACATCTCCGGTGCCGGATCCACATTCGCGTTTCCCATCTACGGCAAATGGGCGGCCGCATATCAGATGGTCAGTGGATCACGGTTGAATTATCAATCCATCGGCTCGGGCGGCGGCATCAAACAGATCGAATCCAAGACGGTCACGTTCGGCGCCACCGATATGCCGCTCCCGACCAAGGAATTGGACCAGTATGGTCTTATTCAATTTCCAACCGTCATCGGCGGCGTCGTGCCCGTGGTGAATATTGCCGGCGTGAAGTCCGGCGATGTGGTTCTGGACGGCCCGACTTTGGCGGATATTTATCTTGGCAAGATCAAAACGTGGAACGCCGCGGCCATCAAAAAACTGAATCCGACCGTGAATTTGCCGAATCAGGCCATCGTCGTCATCCATCGCTCCGATGCCTCTGGAACCGTCTATATCTTCACCAACTATCTTTCCAAGGTCAGCGCCGAATGGAAAGACCACGTCGGCAATGCCACTGGAGTCGATTGGCCGGCCGGCATTGGCGCCAAGGGAAGCGAGGGTGTCGCCGGCAACGTGATGCAGTCGAACGGGGCTATCGGGTTCGTGGAATATGCCTATGCCAAGCAGAACAATCTTTCTTACACACGCATGCTGAACCACGATGGCAAAGCGGTAAGCCCGGTGGCGGCGGCTTTCGCGGCGGCTGCCAGTGGCGCGGCGTGGAACCCGGCGGACGGTTTCGCAACCATGCTGACCGACCAGGCCGGGCAAGGCAGTTGGCCGATCTCAGGGGCGACATGGGTTCTCTTCTACAAGAACCCGCCGGACAAAGCCGCAACCGCAGAGGGTCTCAAATTTTTCCAATGGTCTTTCAAGAACGGCGACCAGATCGCCGCCGGCCTGGACTACGTGCCTTTCCCGACGGCTGTGAAGGACAAGATCGAAAGCAGCTGGACTCAGGTGCAGGGCTGGTCCGCCCGTTAGACCGCGGACTTTTCCGGACTCGGCTTTCACAAAGAGAAAATAGCGGAGCGGCGCTCCGCTATTTTTTTGTGACGCCTCGCGTCAACAGCCGTTGGCGGAGCGGGTAATCTGCGCGGTCCGCCGCGGACGCAGATAGAAGGAATCATGCAACGGCCGGGTGCCGTAGATCAGATAACCGGCGGGCGACGAATAATTGTAAGTCACTTCGGTGAAGATCACGCTGCCGCCGCCCCCGCTGGTCACCAGGCCCGCAGGAATAGCGACAACCGAGTTCACCAAGCGCGGCGTGGTATTGAGCGCATCGCTCCAGGCCACTTTCACCGTGCCGGTTCCCGTATCGATCAGGCTTGATATCGTGATCTGCATGTTGTTCTGGGGATATGGAAACATGATCGCGATCATTGCCGAAAAGATGTCGCTTATCTCGGCATTGCAGACCGCAGATTCCCGGGCCGTCAGATCGGCCGCAGAACTTGCCACGGACGTGACCTTGCTGCTGGCGGTAAAAGCATCCGCGATTTCCGCCACGCCGAAATACATCACGATCATGATGGGAGCGATCAGGGCGAATTCCGTGGCGATGACGCCTTCGCGCGCGCTGTGAAAGCGGCGAAAGAATGTGACCAAGGATCGCGGACACAAGCCGCGCGCCATTTCAATAGGGCTCATTTTTGAATGCCGCGCTGAAGGCGATGAGACGCACACCACTGCCCTTTCCCATGTTCTCGAAATATTGGGCAAATAGCGGCGTGTAGAGCTGCCATTTGTACAATACGCGCACCAAGACGATCGAGCTTCCAGTCGCGTCGCTCGACCCTCCCGGCTGGTAGGCATTGAGATTGGGGTTGAGGTTTCCCGCCGCATCCAAGGCCGGAGGAAACGCCGAGCCGCTGAAATTGGCGAAGGACCGCACGTCGATCAGCAAATTCGTGGGGTCGCAGGAAAGCAAAATCTTTACCTGATCGCACACGGCGTTACGAAAATCGGCTTGCGTCATGCTGCCCGTCTGCGCCTGTCCGGTACGGATCAAGCGCCCGGTGTCTATTACGGCGTTGTCGAGGATCATGTTCGCGAAGAACACCATGCTGGTTTCCAGAATGGCGAAGGTCAGCAACATGAATACGGGAGCGATCATTGCGAACTCCGCCGCCGCGGCGCCCGAATTTTCCCGCCTTCTGAATATCGAACAAACACTGCGCATGAACGATGGTCCTTGACCCAGATCGCGGCGCCGTCTTCTGGAACGTTTTTCCTTACGCGCCAATCCGCCACAGATAAAGGCGATGAACGAACTAGCGTGAATGAACTCTTAACCGGCTTGGGCGAGGTTTCGCCTCAAATGAAATTTTTAACATTCTGTGTGCCTGCTTAACCGGACACTAAGAACGAATTGCTTCGGCACGGGAGTTTCCGGCGTGCTTGCGTATCATGCGATCATGCATTCGGTCTGGAGGTTGGTCATGCGCAAGAATCGTAACTTTATCCCGCAAGCTTCTCATTGGTGGAAAAAGTTCGTTGCCGCGAAGAGCGGGAGCACCGCAATGATTTTTGCGCTCAGTTCGCTGACATTGTTTTCAGCGGCAGGCGCAGGCATCGATATGTCGCGCGCCATGAATGCGAAATCACGGCTGGCCGGCGCGCTCGATGCGGCTGCGCTTGCTGTCGGCACCACGAACGGGCTTACCACGCCTCAGCTCCAAACCCTCGCCCAGAAATATTTCGACGCCAACTACCCGGCGACGGCACTCGGCACGCATACGCCAGTCACCGTGGCTGTCAACGGACAAAGCATCACTCTCGGCGTGACCGGCAGGGTGCCGACCACCCTGCTGCAAGTTGCGGGAATCGGCGACGTCGACCTGTCGGTCACCAATCAGGTGACAAAAGCGGTGACGAAACTGCGCGTCGCGCTCGTGCTCGACAATACCGGCTCGATGTCCCAAACCGACAATACCGGAACCAGCAAGATATCGGCGTTGAAAACGGCGACGCATCAATTGCTGACGCAGTTGCAGGGCGCAGCGGTCAACCCTGGCGATGTGCAAGTCTCCATCGTTCCGTTTTCGCTCGACGTGAATTACGGCACGTCGAACCCGGCGGCCACTTGGATCGACTGGACCGATTTCGATGCGCAATCACGCCAACCGTCCTACAGTGTCGGCCCCGGATCGACCTGTCCGTACACCAACGGAACCGACGGATTCAAATGTGCCAAAAGTCCTGTCAATGATCCAAACTGTAACGTCGGCTCCAACAACACGTGTGTCAGCACGGTCCCTTCATCGGGAACCTATAAGGGTTACATCTGCCCAAGCGCCCATCAAACCGATGCCAGCAATGGCCGCGGCGGACATTTTTACAATGGCTGCTGGGACAGTGTGTTGGTTTCCGGAAGATACACACACACATGGCATGGGAACACTCACACCACGTGGACAGGTTGCTTCATGGACCGCGCCCAGAACTACGATACGAACAACTCGACACCCGTAGTCGCAACTCCTGCGACATTGTTCCCGGCGGAAAACAACCTCTATTGCCCGCCGGTGGCACTGAATGCGCTGAGCTATGATTGGGCATCCTTAGGCAGCAAGGTCGATGCGATGACGCCGAACGGATCGACCAACCAGACAATCGGGCTCGCCTGGGGCTTTCAGGCGCTAACGTCAACAAACCCTCTGAATGCGCCAGCCCAGGACCCCACCATCCAGAACGTCATTGTTCTCTTGAGCGACGGTTTGAACACGCAAAACCGCTTTGCCGGTGATGGATCGAACCAGAGTTCTGCCGTCGATGCCCGCATGGCTCTTGCCTGCACCAACGCAAAAGCGGCCGGCGTGCGAATTTATACGGTGCTGGTAATGTCCGGAAATTCTTCGATCCTGCAGAATTGCGCCACGGACTCGAAGAAGTATTTTTCCTTGAATACGGCGGGCCAGATCGTCACGGCGTTCAACACCATCGGGACCGAGCTCGCCAACCTGCATCTGTCGCGCTGAACGCAGCTCTAACGGTTTCGAAAACACCCCTTCCTTCATGGGAAGGGGTGTTCTCTTTTTAAGCGCATCTAACGTCCACGTTCCGCTGACAGAATCTTGGCCAAAGCGATAAGGCGCCGGTCGCCTTTCAGATCTTCCAGACAGACGGGAAGCCGCCGGCGCCAATTGGGATGTTCCGCGATCGTGCCGGGGACATTCACCTGATCCATCATGCCCAGCACGTCCTCCGCCGACACCATCAACAATCGCGAGGGAGTCTCCGACAGGAAACGATCGAGGCTTGGATAATCGAGGGTATGAAAACCGCGTGACGCCATTGTTCGGGCGATTGCATCACGCGCCGCGGCGCGCTCCTGATCGCTTTCGCCCGGGTCCATGCCAAGCGCCCGTTTCACGGCCAAGTCCCGGCTGCTCATCCATCCGGCGAAGGTGGGCAGGTCGTGCGTCGCAAAGGTCACGAGTGCGTTGCGCGCGTAATGATCCGGCGCGACGAATCCTCCATCGGCCGCGCGCTGAAACAGCATCACCTGGTAAGACCAGAGGCCCCAATCCGCGAGGGTCTCGCGAAAGCCGTCGGGCACCGTTCCGAGATCCTCGCCGATGACCACACATCGATGAGCGAGACTTTCCTGACTCACAGCCGCCAACAGAGGTTCGAACGGCAATCGCACATACGCGCCCTGATCGGCGCGCATGTCCTTTGGGATCAGATACAGCCGTTTGAGTCCCAGAACATGATCAAGACGAATGGAGCCGGCATATTGCATGGACGCGGCGAGCATGCGGCGAAACGCGGCGCAGCCCTGCTCCGCGAGGCCAATCGGATTGATGCCCGCAAGCCCCCATCTTTGGCCCTCCAGATTGAGGCGGTCGGGGGGCGCGCCGATCTCCAGGGCCGGCTCGAACACGCTTTGCTGGTTCCAGGCGTCGAAGCCGTCGCTGCGCACACCCACGGCGATGTCGAGATAAAGACCTATCGGCAACCCCAATGCCGCCGCCTGCGTGCTGCACGCCCGCCATTGCGAATCGGCGACCCATTGGAGAAATTCATGGATGCCAGTCGCTTCATCCTGCGAGGCCCGAAGGGCCGCGAGCCGTTCATCCTCTGGCGTTCGCCATTCCGCGGGCCATGTCCACCAGGGACCGTCATGCTGCCGGCGCAGGAATTCGAAACAGGAAAACCGCAGCAAAGCATGGCCACCGCGTTCCCGGAAGCTCGCGAATTCGCGTTTTCGCCGCGCAGTTCCATGGCGCCGGAAATTGGCATAGGCAAGAGAAAAGGCGCGCGTTTTCGTTTTGATGAGACCCACGTAATCGACCAATTCGGACTGGCGAAGTGCGCTGACATCGTCCGCCAGGCCCGCCTCATCGAGGCCGGGAAATTCCTCAATGCGCTCCGCATCGATATAATGGGTATTGAGAAAAAGCCTGCTGCTGGGCGAATAGGGACTGTAGGAATCGGCAAGATTGTCGAAAAGCGCGTGCAGCGGATTAAGACCTATCGCGGATGCGCCGAGACCGGCGGCGATTTCGATGAGCATTTCGAGATCGGTGAAATCCCCATGGCCCCAATTGTGCCGTGAACGCACACCGTAGAGCTGCACCGCAAGGCCCCACATACGCTCAGGCGCATTGCCATGCCCCTGATAGGCGGGGTGGGATACCGAAACGGCCGGAAAATCCAGAGCGGTAGGTTTGCCGTTCAAGCCGAGAATTTCGATCAGCCGGGACAACACATCTTCGGTGACGATGCGATGCTGTCCAAGACCATCCCAATATTGCGTTTCAATGCCCCAACACGCCGCACGCTCTTCGATGCTATCCATTGCCCACCGATCCGCTCATAGAGAGCGAGCTTATTGAGCGGGGCCGCAATAGTCGATAACGCTAGTGCCGATGCAAACAGAACCTCTTCCGCCCGCCGCCTATGCCATCGTCGAGGGACGGCATCACGACCCGTTTCACTATCTTGGCCCCCATGTCGAAGACGGTGTTTGCTTCGTCCGCGTCTTTCTTCCGGGTGCCTCACAGGTTGCCGTGATCCTGAAAAACGGACGCGAATTTTCCCTCGCGCGCCTGCACGATGCGGGCCTTTTTGGGGCGCCCATTTCCGGTGGAGATTCCCATTACCGTCTACGTGCCGTTTTCGACGGAAAAACCGTCGAGATGGAAGACGCCTATCGCTTCAAGCGCGTGCTGTCCGCGTTGGACCTCTATCTGCTGGGCGAAGGCACGGATATGCGGCTTTACGATAAGCTCGGCGCCCATCCCATGGAACTCGATGACGTCGCGGGTGTGCATTTCGCGGTCTTGGCTCCGAATGCTCGGCGCGTCAGCGTGGTTGGCGATTTCAATTTGTGGGATGGGCGGCGGCATGCGATGGGGGTCTGTGGTCAAGGCATTTGGGAAATCTTCGTGCCGGGGGCCGCGGCGGGCGACAGGTACAAATTCGAACTCATCGGCCCGGACGGCGGCCTTCTTCCTCTCAAATCCGATCCGCTCGCCTTTGCAGCAGAGTTGCGGCCGCAGACGGCGTCCATCGTCACCGATACGGATTCGATTCTCCAGCCGCAGCCCGCCCCGCCTGACGCGAACCTGCGCTCGGCGCCCATTTCGATTTATGAGGTCCATCTCGGCTCGTGGCGCCGCCGCGCGGAGGAGGGCCATCGCTGGCTCACCTATCGCGAACTCGCCGCCGAATTGCCCGCCTATGTCCGCGATCTCGGTTTCACGCATGTCGAATTCATGCCGGTGAGCGAATTCCCGTTCGACGGCTCGTGGGGTTATCAACCCACCGGATTGTTCGCGCCGACGAGCCGTTTCGGATCGCCGGCCGACTTCGCCGCCCTGGTCGATGCCTGTCATGCCGCGGGTCTCGCAATCATCATCGATTGGGTGCCGGCGCATTTTCCGGACGATCCCCACGGGCTTCGCCGGTTTGACGGAACGCCGCTTTATGAGCACGCCGATCCCAAGGAGGGCCTTCACCCGGATTGGAACACGCTTGTCTATAATTTCGGGCGGCGCGAGATCGCGAATTTCTTGATCGCAAGCGGTCTGTTCTGGCTGGACCGCTACGGAGTAGACGGCCTGCGCGCCGACGCGGTGGCCTCCATGCTCTACCGCGACTACAGCCGGCGCGAAGGCGAATGGGTCCCCAATGCGTTTGGCGGCCGCGAGAATCTCGAGGCCGTCGCCTTCCTACGCCGTTTCAACACGGAGAGCTTTTCGCGTTTTCCGCATGCCACGACCGCCGCCGAAGAATCCACCTCCTGGCCGATGGTTTCACGCCCCGTCGATTGGGGCGGCCTCGGCTTCGGCTATAAATGGAACATGGGATGGATGCACGACACGCTGGAATACATCGCCAAAGATCCGATCCACCGCAAATATCATCACGACCGTATGACGTTTGGATTGCTCTACGCGTTCAGCGAAAACTTCATCCTGCCGCTGTCCCATGACGAGGTCGTCCATGGCAAGGGCTCGCTGCTGGCTCGCATGCCGGGCGACGATTGGCAGCGCTTCGCCAATTTGCGGGCCTATTACGGCTTCATGTTCGGCCATCCCGGCAAGAAGCTGCTGTTCATGGGATGCGAATTCGCGCAAAGCCAGGAATGGCGCCACGATCATTCGCTCGATTGGCATCTTCTCGGCGATGCGCGCCACGCCGCGATCCAATCGCTGATACGCGATCTCAACCGGCTTTACCGTTCCGTTCCGGCGCTGCACGAGCGCGATTGCGATGCTTCCGGCTTTGAATGGCTCGTCGGCGGCGACGCCGAACACAGCGTGTTCGCTTGGCTGCGAAGAGGCGAGGACGAACGCAAACCCTGCCTCGTCGTCGTCAATTTCACCCCGGAAATCCGGCATGATTACCCCATCCATGTACCATTGCCGGGGATTTGGCGCGAAGTGCTCAACACCGATGCCGCGATCTATGGCGGAACCAATGCCGGCAATGGCGGCGCGGTCCACGCGCGAGGCGAAAGCAAC
Organism: Micropepsaceae bacterium; assembly: GCA_036499145.1. Classification (GTDB taxonomy): domain Bacteria; phylum Pseudomonadota; class Alphaproteobacteria; order Micropepsales; family Micropepsaceae; genus CAIYRG01. The sequence continues at coordinate 19,723 of DASYEG010000104.1, forward strand.
GAACTGACGCTCGTGCTGCCGCCCTTGGCCGCTTTGTTCCTCGTTCCGGAAGGCTGAGATGCGCGCCACCCAGGACATAGCGCGTCCGCTGGGCGCCACCTGGGACGGACGGGGTACGAATTTCGCGCTGTTCTCCGCCAATGCCGAAAAAGTGGAGCTCTGTCTTTTCGGCGATGGCGGTCTCAAGGAACGCGCGCGCATCGCGCTGCCTGAGCGCACCGGAGATGTCTGGCATGGATATGTGAAGGACATCGGTCCCGGTCAGCTTTATGGCTATCGCGTGCATGGTCCTTACGACCCCGAGCGCGGCCATCGCTTTAACGCGAACAAATTGCTGCTCGATCCCTACGCACAGCGGCTTTCCGGACGTCTCGCGCTCAGCGGTATCCATTTCGGCTATCGCTATGACGATGCGCGTGGCGACCTCTCCTTCGACATGCGTGACAGTGCAAGCCAAATGGTGAAAGCTGTCGTCGTCGCACCCATCACGTCCCCGATACATGTTCGCCGGCCTTCAATCCCGTGGGCGGACACGATCCTCTATGAAGCCCACGTCAAAGGATTGACGATCCTTCGCCAGGATGTTCCACCGGCCTGGCGCGGCACGTTTCGCGCCCTTGGCTCGCCGGCCATTGTCCGGCATCTCAAATCTCTTGGCGTCACAGCGCTCGAATTGCTTCCGGTCCAGGCATTCATCGACGATTGGTTTGTCACCCAACGCGGACTGACGAATTACTGGGGTTACAGTACGCTCGGGTTCTTCGCGCCCGAACCGCATTATGCCGCGGGTGACCCCGACCATATTCTTCGCGACACGGTCGCGCGGCTGCACGATGCCGGCATCGAGATCATTCTCGATGTCGTCTACAATCATACCTGCGAAGGTGACCATCTGGGACCCACACTCAGTTTCCGCGGCATCGACAACGTCTCCTATTATTGGCTGCGCCCCGGTGAACCGCGTTTCTACGAAAATTTCAGCGGCACGGGAAACGCGCTCAATCTCTCGCATCCGGCCGTCCTGCAAATGGTGGTCGATTCGCTGCGCCATTGGGTCGACATTTTCCATATAGATGGGTTTCGTTTCGATCTCGCCGCGACGCTGGCGCGCGGAGCGGAGGGTTTCGACGCCGCCGCGCCATTCTTTGCCGCGATTCGGAATGATCCTACCCTCACCGGCGTCAAACTGATCGCCGAACCATGGGACGTGGGCCCCGGCGGCTATCGTGCCGGCGGATTTCCGGCGGAATGGTCCGAATGGAACGATCATTTCCGCCGGACCCAGCGCCGCTACTGGCGCGGCGATACAAATCTTCTGGGCGAAATGGCGCGGCGGATGGCGGGTTCGGACGATGTGTTCAAGCGCGCATCGCGCGGCCCGCGCGCCGGGATCAATTATGTGACGGCCCATGACGGATTTACCCTTGCCGATGCCGTCAGCTTCGCACGCAAACACAATGCGATGAATGGCGAGGACAATCGCGATGGCGAAAACAACAACGACAGCACCAATTGTGGCGTTGAGGGGGCCACGGGAGATGAGGATATCCTCAAAGCGCGCCAGCAATTGCGCCGCAATCTGATGGCCTCGCTTCTGCTGGCCCATGGCGTGCCCATGCTGCTTGCCGGCGACGAAGCGGGCAACAGTCAATCGGGCAACAACAATGCCTATTGCCAGGACAATGAGATCGGCTGGGTCAAATGGACCGGGCTCGGCTGTGACGGCGAGGATCTCATGCCGCTGATCGGGCGGCTGACCGAACTGCGCAAGCGTTTCCCGCAACTCCGTTCCGGCCGCTGGCTCGACGGCCGCCATGAGGATGGCTCGCACGATGTCCTTTGGCTAACCCGCGAGGGCGCGGAGATGACGGCCGAAGATTGGAATACTCCCGACGGGCGGTTTCTGTCCTATCTTCTTGGCGTGGAGGAGAACGGTGAGACTCCGCTGTTCATCGTGCTCAATTCGGGGCCGAAATGCGTGCGCTTTACGCTGCCTCCCATGCGCAAATTCGACGAATGGATCGCCGTTCTCAATACCGCATCGCGCAAAACGGATGAATTGGTGTACCGGATAGGATCGGTCCTGCAGTCGCCGGCGAAATCGGTGTTGGTTTTTGCCGGCGCGGCGTGATCGCGGAACGACGCCGGCTGGTTCTTCTTCTAATTTTTCGCCGCCAGCAGATCGACATAGAGACGCGCATAAAGCGCTGCGGATTTCTTCCACGAGACATCCGTGCGCATGCCGTTGAGCTGCATGTTCTTCCATTGCTTCTTGCGCGACCAGATTTGCGATGTGCGAATCAATGCCGCTTCGAGCGCGTCTTGCGTCACCGGACTGAACTGGACACCCGTGGCGCGTTGTGCGTCCGCCGAGGTTTCTTCAGGGTCGTAGATCGTGTCTGCAAGTCCGCCAACTTTGGCCACGACGGGCACGGCACCATATTGTAGCGCGCACAATTGGGTCAGGCCGCAAGGCTCATATCGCGAGGGGACAAGCATGGCATCGGCCCCCGCCTGCATGAGATGAGCGAGATCTTCGTTGTAGCCGACGATGCACCCGACGCGGCCGGGATGAGATTCCACGAGCGACACCAGGCGGCGCTCCAACGCCTGTTCACCGGTTCCCAGCACGACGAGTTGTGCTCCGGTATCGAGAAGTATCGGCAAGGCATCCGCCAAAATGTCGAGGCCCTTCTGCCAGGCAAGCCGGCTCACGACGCCAAGAAGGAGCCGTTCCGGGTTTTCCTCCAGTGCGAAACGCCGCTGCAGATGCGCCTTGTTCGCGGTGCGCTTTGAAAGCGTCGTGCGACCGAAACGCATGGGGATGCGCGTGTCCCGCAGGGGGTTCCAGACGTTCACATCGATGCCGTTGGTGATGCCCGTGATCACGTCCGAACGGCCCCGCAACAAACCGTCAAGCCCGAATCCATTGGCCGGCGTCTGCATCTCCGCCGCATAGGTTGGCGATACCGTCGTGATCCGGTCCGCGAATTGCAGACCGGCCTTGAGATATCCGATCTTGCCGTAATATTCGATGCCATCGACCTGAAAAGCGGCGGGCGGCAAACGCAGCGCGCTCAGCATTTCGGCGGGGAACAAGCCCTGATAGGCCAAATTATGGATGGTGACGACCGAACCGGGCACCGGCCTTCCATCATAGGCGAGATAGCCAAGCGTGAGACCGGCCTGCCAATCGTGACAATGCACGATGTCGGGGCGGAATTGCGCAACCTCGCCGAGGCCGATCCGTGCCGCGACCCATCCAAGAGCCGCGAAGCGCAAGGCATTGTCGGGCCAATCGATACCGTCGGCATCGACATAGGGGTTGCCATCACGATCGAAAAGATGCGGCGCGTCGATCACAAGCAGATCGTGACCGGCGGCGTATCCGGCGAGGAGGCGCGCGGGGCCCCCGAAAAGATCGTCATCGGCCAGGACCGCATGAACATTTTCGAGCGCCGCCACCACGGCGGGATAACCCGGCACGAGGGTAACCATCCTGACGCCATGTTCCCGCAAAGCGAGAGGCAGGGCGCCCGTGACGTCTCCAAGGCCACCGGTCTTTATCAGCGGGAAGATTTCCGACACGACCGAAAGAACACTGACGCCTTTAACATCGCTCATGACGCCAGCTTGTCGATCATGGATCGCGTAATCAAACAGACGCCACTCTCGGTACGGCGGAATCGTCTGGCGTCCGCGTCGGGATCCTCACCCACGACGAGATTTTCAGGGATGTGCACGCCGCGATCGATGATGACGTTGCGCAACCGCGCGGCGCGTTCGATCACCACTTCCGGCAAAACAATGGCATTTTCCACGTGGGAATAGGATTTCAGCCAGGCACGAGTGAACAGCAGCGATTTCTTGACGGACGCGCCGGAAACGATGCACCCGCCAGAAACCAGTGACGACACCGCCTGACCACGGCGTCCGTCCAAATCATGGACGAATTTCGCCGGAGGGGTTATTTCGGAGAACGTCCAGATCGGCCAATCCTGATCATAAAGATCGAGCTGCGGAACGATGTCGGTCAAATCCATATTGGCCGCAAAATACGCATCCAGCGTACCGACATCGCGCCAATAGGCATGAGTCTGACCGGGCGTCCTCACGCAGGAACGCGAATAATGATGGGCCACGGCTTTGCCGTTCCGAACCAGATAGGGAATGATATCCTTGCCGAAATCGCGGCTGGAATTGGGGTCCGCCGCATCGCGCCTGAGCTGATCGATCAGGAAGCGCGTTTCGAAGACATAGACCCCCATGCTCGCGAGCGCGTGATCGGACTTGGTGGGCATGGGCGGGGGGACTTTGGGCTTTTCAATGAAGGAAAGAATGCGGTCATTGGCGTCCACATGCATGATGCCAAAGCCCGAAGCTTCCGCCAGTGGAACTTCCAGACAGCCGATCGTTACGTCAGCGCCCTGTTCCACATGCTGTTGGAACATCAGCTCGTAGTCCATTTTGTAGACATGATCGCCCGCCAGAACAGCAATGTGCTTCGGAGCATAGCTCTCGATGATGTCGATATTCTGATAGATGGCGTCGGCGGTTCCTGCGTACCAGCCGGTTTCCGACACTCTCTGACTCGCCGGCAGGATGTCGAAACTTTCATTGCGCTCCAGACGGAAAAAATTCCATCCCCGCTGCAGATGCCGGATGAGGCTGTGGGCCTTGTATTGGGTGGCGACGCCGATGCGCTTTATCCCCGAATTGAGTGCGTTGGAGAGCGCAAAATCGATGATCCGGGATTTGCACCCGAAAAATACCGCAGGCTTGGCCCGCCAATCGGTGAGTTCCAGCAGCCTGCTGCCTCGGCCTCCAGCCAGGACATATGCCATCGCCGACCGTGAATAGGGTGCAGCGGACAGGGGAGAGGCCACGATCGATCACCGCGCAATTTGCTTATGCGACAGGCTATTATTGTCCAAGATTTCCGCACAACGCACGCGATATCGAACACGCGCGATAATAAGCAATTTACGTGCCAGTGCCGGCGCCGGGCCCCGGTGCCTCGAACGGGACGTTCCAGATCTCTCGCGCGTACTCGCCGATGGCGCGGTCGGACGAAAACCAATGCATTCGCGCGATATTGAAGATGCTGGCGCGCATCCACCGTGCTTTCGAGATCCACAATTCGTCGACCTGTCTCTGGGCCTGAAAATAGGCTTCGAAGTCGGAGGCGACCATGTAGTAATCCGAATACCGCAGCGCCTGCATCAGAGCCGTGAACCGATGCGGTTCGTCGGGCGAATAAAAGCCCGACTCGATCGCCGAAATGACATCCGAAAGCTTGGAGGATGCGGTGATGGCCGCGCCGGCGTCCAACCCGTAGCGCCGCCGTTCTTCGACTTCGTTCGCCTTCAAGCCGAAAATGAAGATGTTTTCATCGTCGACCTGTTCGCGAATTTCAATGTTGGCGCCATCCAGCGTGCCGATGGTCAAGGCGCCATTCAACGCGAGCTTCATGTTTCCGGTGCCGGATGCCTCCATGCCGGCGGTCGAGATCTGTTCGGAGAGGTCGGCTGCCGGAATGATCGCTTCGGCCATGCTCACATTGTAGTCGGGCAGATAGGCGACGCTCAGCAGATTGCGAATCGACGCATCGCCGTTGATCGTCTTGCCAACATCGTTGATGAGCCTGATGATCAGCTTTGCCTGGGTGTAACTCGGCGCTGCCTTGCCGGCAAAAATCTTCACACGGGGAACCCAATTCCCGGAGGGATTGGCGCGGATCGCGTCATACATCGCCACCGTTTCCAGAAGATTGAGCAATTGACGCTTGTATTCGTGCACGCGCTTGATCTGCACGTCGAATATCGCATTCGGGTCCACCCGCAAGCCCAAACGATTGCCGATCAACCGTGAAAGCGCCATCTTGTTGCGGTGCTTGGCTTCGCCGATCAATCTCTGCAGCGTGGGATCGTCCGCGCGATCGGCGAGCCGCGCGAGATAGGCCGGATTGTCGAGAACCACGTCGCCGCAGGTTTTTCGCACAATTTCCAAGAGTTCCGGATTGGCTTGCATAAGCCAGCGGCGGAACGTGATGCCGTTGGTTTTGTTGACGATCCGTTCGGGATAGAGCGTGTGAAGATCGCGAAACACGGTCTTCTTCATCAGGTCGGTATGAAGCGCCGACACGCCGTTCACATGATGGGAGCCGACGAATGCGAGGTGCCCCATGCGCACTCTCCGGCCGCCATATTCATCGATCAACGACACCGCCGAGAGAAGATCGGGAGAGAAAGCAGCATTGCGTTTGGCCTGCTCAAGGTGCTCGGCATTGATGCGATAGATGATCTGCATGTGCCGCGGCAGCATGGTTTCGAAGACGGAAACCGGCCAACTTTCGAGCGCTTCGGGTAGCAGGGTATGGTTGGTATAGGAAAGCGTCTTTACGGCGACTTGCCATGCGTCGCGCCACGGCACGCCGTGCACGTCGAGCAGGATGCGCAAAAGTTCGGCAACGGCAAGGCTCGGATGGGTGTCGTTCAACTGGATCGCCGCGCGCGACGGCAATTGAAGAAGGTCCCCATAGGTCTTGAGGTGGCGTTGCACCAGATCCTGCAAGGAGGCGGATACGAAGAAATATTCCTGCCGCAGCCGGAGTTCGCGGCCAGCCTCCGTCGCGTCGCTCGGATAGAGGAATTTCGAAATCGCCTCGGCGCGCGCCAAGTCCGAAAATGCTCCGAAATGGTCCCCGCTATTGAACGCATCGAGGCGCAACGGATCGGCCGCGCGCGCCGACCAGAGACGCAGCGGATTGACGTGGCCCCCGCGCCACCCGACGATTGGAATGTCGTACGCCACAGCTTGGATCGTCTCGGCAGGATGCCAGATGGACCGCACGGCGCCGCGCGGCCACGCCGCCGTTTCCACACGGCCCCCGAAACCAATGTCATAGGTGACGTCAGGACGCGCGAATTCCCACGGATTTCCAAATGAAAGCCACTCTTCGGGATATTCCTGCTGGATTCCGTCGCGAATGACTTGCCGGAACAATCCATGCTGGTAGCGGATACCATAGCCGCAGGCCGGGATGCCGAGCGTTGCCATGCTCTCCATGAAGCAGGCGGCGAGCCGGCCGAGACCTCCATTGCCAAGCGCGGCGTCCGGTTCGGCCGCCCTCAGGACGCCGAGATCGACTCCCAGGTCGCCCAAAGCGGCGCGGAACAATTCCATCAATCCCAGGTTGCACAAGACATCGGCAAGAAGCCGGCCGATCAGGAACTCCAGGGACAGGTAGTAAACGCGCTTGGAGCCCTTCGCCTGGCTCTCGCGATCGCTGGCGAGCCAACGATGCATAACGCGGTCCCGAATGGCGAGCGCCGTCGCCACGAACCAGTCGCGGTCCGAGGCCGAAGCCGCATCCTTGCCCACGGTGAGCGCCAATTTGGCCAGCACCGCGCTTTTGACTTCCTCGATCTCGGCATCGCTGGGAGGACCGGAAGGCGAAAAACCCGTCTCATGCGATCCGGATGGTTCCGAACGTCCTTCACCTTGACCCATGCTACGCCCCCATCCCGGCCCCTGTCTCAGGCGCCACCCTAGAGTGGAACTCCATGGCGCGAGCTACGTCAATTCGCACAGGAGGAGAAATGACTTCCTCACGGCAAAAGGATAACCCGCGCGGGAACGCTCAAATCCACGGCAGTTCGGGCTATGCCACCGGCACCGGCCTTGCTGGCGGTCGAAGAGATCCGTCAATGATGCCGTTTCTGCAAAAGTGCAGCGTTCTGGAATTTACGATTTTGCGGCTTTGAAAGGTCCAGCCATGAACGCCGTACGGAACCGCACAAGCTGTTCGCGTGTGGAAAATGGCCGGCGCCAAACGACGGCATCTGAACACCCCGATGTCGCGGCGGAACTGCGAAGACCGTGAGCGAAAATTCCGGAACCGTTGCCGATGAATCAGGCTCGAATTCCCGCTGGTGTGCGAAGGAGGCATAATCCTAATATGCCGCCAGCAATGGGTGTGCGACCCTTATGCGGTGTTATTGGGGGAGATTTGATTGCCAACAGAAGGGGGGATACCCGTTATACCATTGGCGGAATTGGAAAAGGACGCCCTGACCGAAATCGCGAACATCGCCATGGGGCGCGCGGCCACCAGTCTGGGGCAGATGGTAAACGGAGAAGTCCGTCTTACCGTGCCGTCCATAGACATCGTGCCGAACGAGCGGGCATCGATGATCGTGGCAAAGTCCGACGATCTGAGGCTTATCGCCGTACGTCAGGATTTCCGTGGCTTGTTTTCAGGCCGTGCCATTCTGATTTTTCCGGAAGCGAGCAGTCTCGATCTCATCCAGATCATCGTCGGCCGGCAGCTATCGCACGAGGATATCCTCGATCTGGAAGAAGAGGCACTGGCAGAAACCGGAAACATCATCTTGAACAGCTGGGTTGCCACGCTGGCAAACCTGCTGAAGCACAATCTTACGATGTCGCTTCCCATCGTGGTGCATGGCAACAGCACAAAGATGTTTGAGGGCACGGGAGAAAGCGCACAGCTCGTGCTCTTCCTGCACATCAATTTTTCCGTAAGCGAAACCACGATATCGGGCTATCTGGCGCTGCTTATGGATATCCCCTCGATGGATGCGCTGCGCGCGCTCATTGCCGACTATATCAGCAGTTTCTGACGCTTCATCGCGAGTCGGCCAGCATCTGCCGTATCTTGAGCGCCAGCGCATCGAGCATGAAGGGCTTGGTCACCATCTCCATTCCCTGTTCCAAAAAGGGGTGTTTGCCGGTGGCGTGTTCGGCATAGCCGGTGACAAAGAGGATTTTCAGACTCGGACGATGCTGTCGCGCGATCTCGGCGAGTTCACGTCCATTCATGCCCGGCAAACCGACATCGGTGATCATGAGATCCAGCCGCGCGTTGGACGTCAGCATCGGCAGCGCCGCCTGGCCATCACTGGCTTCGATGCATGCGTAGCCGAGATCGCGCAGGACTTCACCGATAAGGAGACGAACCGAAGAGTCGTCCTCTACGAGAAGAACCGCCTCACCCTTGCCAAGCGGCGCGTCACGCGTATCCAAAAGAAAATCGGGCATCAGCGGGCCCATATAGCGGGGAAGATACAAGCTCGCCTGCGTCCCCCTTCCGAGGGTGCTTTCGATCCGGATATGGCCGCGGGATTGCTTGGCGAAGCCATAGATCATCGAAAGTCCAAGCCCGGTTCCTTGTCCGATCGGTTTGGTGGTGAAGAACGGTTCGAAGATCTTGGGCACCACCTCCGGTGACATGCCTACACCCGTATCGCTCACGGCGATGACGGTGTAGTCGCCCGGATCTATTTCGTCCTGTCCATGGTGCTCCGCTTCGGCGACCAGGATATTTCTCGTCGCGATCGTCAACTGACCTCCGGTTGGCATGGCGTCGCGCGCGTTGATCGCAAGATTGAGAAGGGCATTTTCCAACTGGTGCGCATCGGTGAATGCCGGCCACAGGTCTGGAGCCAAATCCGTCACCAATTTCACTTGCTCGCCCAGGGTGCGCCGCAGCAGATCCTCCATTCCGCGGACGAGCCGGTTCGCCTCGACGGCCTGCGGATTCAAAGGCTGCCGCCGAGCGAACGCCAGCAGACGATGCGTCAGCGCCGCCGCACGATTGGATGAACTGATGGCGGCGTCCATGAAGCGCGCCAGATCATCATAGCGTCCGACCGCGATACGCCGTTTCAGAGCGTCCATCGCGCCAATGATGCCAGTCAGAAGATTGTTGAAATCGTGAGCGATCCCACCCGTGAGCTGTCCGATCGCCTCCATCTTTTGCGCTTGTCGCAAAGCTTCCTCCGCGCCGCGCAAGGCCTTCTCGGCCTCACGTTCCGCCGTCACGTCGCGGCCGACCGCCTGCAGCAGATTATCGGATGCGACAGCGCTCCATTCGATACGCCGGGTAGCCCGATTGCGCGTCAGCAGAGTCACTTCGAACAACTTCGGAGCAGAACTCGCGGACAAGGCCGCCCGGGCGATCTCGAATTGCGGACGGTCCTCCGGAACGATGAAGGCCTCGATGTTGGACCCCACCATATCGCCTTCTTCCCAGCCAAGCAGGTGATGCCACGCCGGATTGACCGCATTGATCGTCCCGTCGAGACGGGCCACCACCATCACATCGGTGGAAAGGCGCCACATGCGATCGCGGTCGGCCGTGCGTTCGGCTACGCGCTCTTCGAGCGTGCGATTCAAGCGGTGTAGTGCTTCCTCGGCCGCGCGCCTTACATTCATATCATGGAAAATAACCGTGACAAAAACGCGTGAATCGCTCAGCCAACGCGACGCCGACACTTCCAGATAGGTAACAGACCCGTCTTTTCTCTGGCCAAGCACCCTGATCGACCGGGAGGGACCACCTTTGACGACGGAATTCCAGACATCGGACCAGATCGTCCGGTCCTTGAGAAGGACAATGACGGGACGGCCGATCAATTCCTGCATCGTATATTGGAAGTGGTTCGCCGCGGCCGGATTCACGAGCTGAATAATTCCATCGGAATCCAGCGTCAGAATCGCGTCGGGTGCACTCTCGACGACCGCGTCGTAGCGCGCATTCTGCCGCTCCCGCAGAATCCGTTCGCGATGGACCGCGACAGTAAGATCGGCGATCTGCAAAAGGCAGCGGACATGAGGCCTACTGCCCAACGGAGTCACGGAGATGCTGTGGATCAGATATTCACCGGCACGCGTTTTCAGGGGCAGCAAGGAAGGATGCAAGGAATGGGTCAGAAAACTTGACATGCCCGATTCGAATACCCCCGCGATAGCGGACATCAAACGGTGGGGAAACGAGTCCGCAAACAGCTCTTCCAGCGTTTTTGCCAAGGCCTTTTGAACCGGAATGCCGCTCGCCGCGACCAGCCACCGGTTCCAGACGAGCACGCGCCTTTGGCCGTCCAGCAGCATGACACCGGTGTCCAATGCGTCCAGAATGTCGGCCGAAAGCTGATCTTCAACCGCGAACATCTGGCTAGAACTCCGCCTGATCCGTAGTCCGCTCAAGGAAATTTCGTATCAATCCCCGAAGAATCTTGAGCGACGGCATGTCCATTAACATGCAAATGTACCCACGAATATCATGTTCGCGCACTGTGAAATCGATATAGAGGAACATCACCACATCCTCCGACGTGGGAAGCGAAGCCATAGCGAAAAAGTCCGATCCGCCCCCGTGCAGGATTTCGGGGAGCGTCATTCGCAAACTGCATTTCAGGAGATTGGCGATCGTCGCAAGACAGCCATTGAGGATGATATTTCCGGTTTCCGCGAGCGCTTCCTGTTCCAGTTCGATGATGTCTTCAAGGGACAACTCGCTTTTGGTTATGGCTCTGACGAGTTCGAGACTCTTAGTTTGGGGAAAGATGAGCAACGCCCGTCCCGCGATGCTGCCCTCAAAGGTCTGTTGAACCGCGATGAGGTTGTCGGGTTCGCGTTCCCGCAGAAGCCTGATGGCTTCACTGCGGCTGACCAGCGCGATCATCGGTACCGCCAGATGGACCTGCTGGCTCACCATTTCCTGAAGGCTTACCGCAGCCCGGCTGACGCCGATGTTCACCAATTCCGTTAGGGCATCGCGTTCAAGTTCGCTCAGGACGGTTTCTCTGGTCACCTTCCGGGAGTGCCCGAGTGCGCCAAGGCATCCGATAGAAAATGGGCGAGCGCTTGCGTGGTCAGGGGTTTCATCAGGAATGCCGCTCCCAGTTCGCGCGCGCGCCGCAAGATCTCATCCTGGTGATTGGCCGAGACAACCGCCAGGGCCAGTTTGGGATTCAATGCGCGAAGGTCGGCCGCGAGGTCCAAACCACTTTTCCCCGGCATGTTGAAATCGAGCAATGCCACATCGAAGGGTGTTTGACGCGCCAATGCCAGAGCCTCATCCGCATTTGTCGCGTCCATCCGTTCGCACTCCGGATAAAGCGCGTTGAGCGCCTTTGTCACCGCCATGCGAGCCAGCTTGCTGTCGTCGACGACAAGAATCCTGAATGTCATCCCACCCACTCTTATCCAAAAACGCGGCACCGAGACATTCGATCCCGACGTGTTGAGCCCCGATTTTTCCTCTTAGCCCCGAGATAACAAGGGCTGAACCCAAAATGCCAGGAACCCATCTCCGGGCGGTCCGTGCATCGTGACCTTGGCAGTCATTAAAACCTGAATCACGGCCAAATGCGCCTTGCTGCAACGGCGCCAATCCACAATGGCGTTGGGAGCCGCAAGAAGGCGTTCCAGCAGTACTGCGGCGTCCTCAACCGGACAATCGCCCTCCAGAACAATCGTCGCGCTGTCCAACAATCGCACCGTCATTCGAGAATATCCTGTACATCCAGCACAATAAGGACCCGGCCGTCTCCCAGCAACGTGGTTCCGCTGACGCCACGCACGCCCGCGAGCAGCCCTTCCATCGGCGTCATCATCACATCGCTTTGTTCTCCGATGCGATCGACCTCGATACCGCCAACCTGCCGCCCCATCGCGGTTATCACGATCTTGGCGTCCCGCCCCGTTGCTCCCGGCAGGTCCGGTTTGAGGGATTGCGCGAGATTGACAACCGGAACAGTCCGGTTCCGCAGCACGAAAGCCCGCCCCGCACCGATAGGCACGATGCGATCGCGCGGGATACGAACGGATTCCAGGACGGCATCCAGCGGAATCCCAAACACCTGGCCGCCGGCTTCCACCGTCATCACGCGGGTCATCATCACGGTGAAAGGGAGGATGAGCCGCACCGCCGTACCGTGGCCCCACTGGGTTTCGACGGTCACCTTGCCGCCCAGCCGTTCGGCGGCCGCGCGCACGGCATCCATTCCGACACCGCGCCCGGACAGTCCTGTGATCTGCGCCGCAGTGGAGAAACCCGCCGCGAAAATCAGCTGGACGGCCTCTTGGTCGGACATCGATCGGGCAGCCTCCGCGGATGCGACACCCCGCTCAACCGCCACACGCCTGAGCCGCGCCACGTCTATGCCGGCGCCATCGTCACGGACTTCGACCAGCACGTGCTGGCCTTGCCGCGCAGCCCGCAGATGAATGCTCGCCAGCGCAGGCTTGCCGCGCGATACACGATCGTTCGCCGGTTCGATGCCATGATCGACCGCATTTCGGATGATATGGAGCAACGGCTCGAACAGCGCCTCCACGACTGTTTTGTCGGCTTCGGTCTCCTCACCTTCGATGATCAGTTTCGCGGGTTTTCCGAGACTCTCGGACAATTCTCGAACCAATCGCGGGAAGCGCTGAAAGACGTGACGAAGCGGAAGCACGCGTATGCTCAGCACCGAGTGCTGGAGTTCGGCGACCCGCGCTTCCAGCAGCGCGTGCCCCTCCTTCAGGACGGCCGCGATGGTCTTCAAGTCGCCTCCCGCCTGCGCCAGTTGAGCGGCATGACCGATGGCGTTCTTCACGACGGTGAGTTCGCTGGTCAACTTCACCAGCGCATCGATGCGCGCGACATCCACGCGCAGCGAACGCGCTGCGATCTCCTCACGCGGCCGGGCGTGCGATTCCGGCGGCGGCAGCGCGCCGGCCGCATCCGCGTTCAGGGCCGCCTTAAGCGCTTCTGAGAGAAACCGTGGTTCATGATGGATCTGGCTTTGGAGCAACGCCGATTCGATCTGATCCGCGTCCTCAAAACGGTCCCTATGGCGAAGCACATTGGCTCCTACTCTTCCGGCACTTGCCAATCGCCCGGCAAAGCCGTCCTCCAAATTCTCCGCCAAGAGCTGGATTTG
>DASYEG010000105.1:0-2973 GCA_036499145.1 Micropepsaceae bacterium
ACGGCGGTCATCCAGCCGGGCGGTTCGGTGAAGGACGATGCGGTGATCAGGGCGGCGGACGATGCGGGGCTTGCGATGGTCTTCACCGGCATCCGCCACTTCCGGCACTAGATTTCCGTTGCGCGGGTTTCCTGCACGAACGTCAGCCCGATGAACCCGGCCGCCAGAAACGCGACGATCACCGCCATGCCCCATTGCTGACTGCCGCTGGCTTGCGTGGCGAATGCGACCGCGAGCGGCGCCACGAAGGCGGTTGCTTCGCCCGAAAGCGCGTAGAGGCCAAAGAATTCCGTCATCCGCGATTGTGGCGCGATACGCGCCATCATGGCGCGGCTGTTGGAATAGGTCGCAACCAGGCAGACCGCGATGCCCATCACGGTTGCGATGTAGAACAGTTCCGGCGCGGTGCCGAAGACCGGCAACGCGGCGATTCGCGTTCCCGCCGCATAGGGAAACACGAAGAACAGCCGATCCGGCGCGAAGCCGAGCGACAGCAAGGCCGCGATCATCGTGCCGCCGATCGAAAGCTGCAGCGCGGGTTTTATGCCGATGCGGTCCGCCAGACGCCCCCCAAGAAAACCACCCAGCGCGGCGAACACCGAAAGGATGATGCCGTAAACTGCGCTCTCGACCGGCCCCCAGTGGAAGACACCGGCGGCATAGACGCCGCCGAAGGCCAGCATCACGTTCAGCGCATCGTTGTAGATCATGCGCGCGGCGAGATAGGCGGCGGCATTGCGGTAATGGCCCAGACTTTTCACGGTGCGCGACACCGATGAAAAGCCGCGCCGTACGGCTTCGCTCAACGGAAGCCCGGTCGCGCGCCCGTCGGGCGTCCACAGAAAGAACGGCAGGCTGAAGACCGCGAACCACAAGGCACAGAGCGGTCCGGAAATGCGCTCATGCTCATGCGCGGCACGATCCAACCCGAAGAAGGGCTTGTCCGGCAGATAGATGAAGACAAGCACGAAGACGAGAAGAACGATGCCCGCCAAATTGCCCAGCGCATAGCCGAGGCCGGACCATCGTCCGATGCGCATCTGCGGCACCAGCGATGGCAGCATGGCGCCGTGGAATACCATCGAGCCGTCATAGCTAAGATTGGCGAGACCGATCAATGCGCCGATACCCGCGAGCCCGATTCCCTCGCCGCCCGGCTTGCCGAACCACAGTCCGGCGGTGCAGAGCCCGAGCAGAATAGCGAAGGATGCGACCCAGGGTTTGCGCCGGCCTCCGGCATCGGCGATCGCGCCCAGGAACGGCGCCAACGCGGCAACCGCGAGCCCCGCATAGCCCTGGATCTCCGCCCACAGCGCTTGTCCGCGCACCGGATCGCCTACGATGTCACGCGTAAAATAGGTCGCGTAAACATAGACGGTTATGACGAGCACGTAGGGGTTGCGGGCCCATTCGAACAGCACCCAGCCGATCCGCCCCCGCGCGGTCACATGCGATTGTGAATCCGCCTCAGAACTGTTCGCCGTCATGCACGCCCCAGAGGCGCATCCGGTCGATCCAGCCTGTGGCGCCGTCGAACTTCACTTCGCAGGCCACCGGGCCACAATGTTCCAGCCGCCCGACCGCTCCAGGTTTGGCCTCGGCCACCAAAGGCGATCCCGCATCGGCCTTGTCGTGCACCGCCGCCAGCCCAACCCCACGCACCACTGCGGTGCGCTCGCGCGACAGCAGCGCCACATGGATCCAGCCGATCTCGCCATCCATGTCACGCACCCGCCGCCAAACCTCGAACGTGGCGATCACTTCCACCGGCAGGCCCTTGCGGTGATAGACCCATTTGACGCGATTGTCCTCGCTGGGACCCTCACGCATGTTCGTGGTCGCGTCCTTCATGCTGGCGAAATAGGGCAGCTTCGTCTCCTCGGCGGCCGCAACCGGCAGGCCTGCCGATGCCAGAAGCAGCAACACAATCGTAAGCCCTACACGCATCGCAAGCACAACCGCCGATTCGAGACGCTCTATCTTTGCTCCGCGCGAGTCGTTCTGATAAGGAGAAAAACGCCGCGCGCGGGGTTAAATCGATACCATCATGACCGGAACAACGCCCGTCGTCATCGTCACGCGAAAACTGCCCGACGGTGTCGAGCGCGAGCTCGCCGCGCGCTTCCATGCGGAACTCAACGCCAGCGATACGCCGATGAACGCGGAAGTGCTGAAAGCGGCCGTGGCGCGCGCCGGCGTGCTGGTTCCCACCGTCACCGACCGCATCGGGCCTGAGATCATCGCCGCCGCCGGACCGCAGTTGAAGCTGATCGCGAATTTCGGCGTCGGCTTCAATCATATCGATGTGAAGGCGGCATCTGCGCGCGGGATCGCCGTCACCAACACGCCCGGCGTGCTGACCGATGCGACCGCCGATATCGGCATGACGCTGATGCTGATGGTGACGCGCCGCGCGGTGGAAGGCAGCAATCTGCTGCATGCGGGTCAATTCCCGGGGTGGTGTCCCACCTGGCTGATGGGGGTGAGCCTGCGCGGCAAGACGCTCGGCATTGTCGGCATGGGCCGCATCGGCGAGGCGATGGGATTGCGTGCCAGCGCCTTCGGAATGGCGATCCATTATCACAATCGCAAGCGCGTTGCGCCCGAGACCGAGAACGCGCTGGGGGCGACCTATTGGCCCGATCTCGATGCGATGCTGGGCGCGATGGACATCGTGTCGATCCATGCGCCCTACACGCCGCAGACCTATCATCTGTTCTCGGCGGAGCGGATCGCACGCATGAAGCCATCGGCCTATCTGATCAACACCGCCCGAGGCGAAATCGTGGACGAGGCGGCGCTGGCCGATGCGCTGGCTTCGGGAAGGCTCGCCGGTGCGGGGCTCGACGTGTTCGAACATGAACCCAAGGTCCATCCCACTCTGCTGGGGCTGACGAACGTCGCGCTGCTGCCGCATCTGGGCTCCTCGACCATCGAGGCGCGCACCGGGATGGGCAACAAGGTGATCGCCAA
>DASYEG010000106.1:0-14109 GCA_036499145.1 Micropepsaceae bacterium
GTTCGCCAAGACCAAGGCGGAGCGCATGACCAATGAGGACCCGCGTCCCTCGCTGGAGGAGCGCTATCACGATCATGCGGGCTATGTTCAGGCGGTGAAGATGGCAGCGGCGAAAATCGTGGCGGCCGGGTTCCTGTTGCAAGCCGATGCGGACCGTCTGGCGGACGAAGCCGAAAAGAGCAACGTCCTGAAATAGGCGTTCGATCGCATTCTCGCCTCCCAAATCAGGGGAAAATGCGATCTCACGACGGGCCCCGGTCCTGGCCGCGCTTAGCTACGTCTGCCTTGCCTCGAAACTCCGGTCAATTCGTCTTGGTGGCGCCCGCCTTGGCCTGCTCTTCGGCCAGCACTTTCTTGGCCGTTTCAAGCTGGCGCTTGGCGCGCGCGTCCCAGGTCGCCGGATCGACGAAGGGATTCGGGTCGCCCGGCTTGCGGTTGGCGAGCTTCTTGGCGCGCTCATGGATGCCGCCGCCCGGATAGCCGTTCGGGTCCTGCCAGGCATGGGTCTGGATATAGACCTGGATGCCCTTCATGGCATTAACCTTCTCTGCGTTCTTCACCCCTTGCTCGGCACCCGCAAGGCCCGGCGCACCGCCCCCGCCGCCCCCCCAGACGCCGCGATAGGTCTGGGCGCCGTCATGCAGGGTAAGGCCCTCGATGAACAAATTGCCCGGCGTGTGGCCTGGGGCGGTGTGGATGATGAGGTGCTGATCGCCGAAGTCGAAATGATCGCCCTCACGCACTTCCATGTCGCGCTTGGGCACTTGGGTAGGCTTGCCGCCGTCGCGGTTGTTGGGCTTACCGGCAAAGGCTTCGATCATCTTCCAGTCTTCGGGCGTCGCCACGACGCGCGCGCCGGTGAATTCCTGCAGACGCTTCGCGCCGCCGAAATGGTCGATATGGCCATGGTTGATGATGATGTATTTGATGTCGTGCGGGTTGACGCCAATCTTCTTGATGTTCGCCTCGATCATGTCGACAAAGGGCTCCTGCGACGTATCGAACATGATGTCGCCTTGCGGCGTCGTCAGGATCCAGGACGACACGTAGCAGGGACCGACATGGTAGAGATTGTCGAAGACCTTGAAGGGCTCTATCTTCTGGATATCGACTTCGCGCGAGCGCGGGCCGATGCGGCAGATCTTCTCGAGCGAATCATTGGGCGAAACCTTCGCGTTGGCGCGGCCTGCGGCGGCGGCAGCGGAGGCGGCGGCAGCAGCGGCTTCCGCTTCGGCGTTCTGCGCAAAGGCCGCAGGTCCGATAAAATTGGCGGCCACGAGGCCGCTCACCGTCAGCATCCAGATTTTTCTCATTGCATCCTCCCGTGGCCCGTGCCGGGCGCATTTAATTTCGCAACGCTCGCCAGTCTATCGCGTTGCCGCCCGCCACGGAAAGGGTGCGGCACCCCGATTTTCTACGCCGTGAGCAGCAGCATAGCGTTCTTGGTCCGGGTTGCCGGCGTAGTGGCGCGCTGCAACCCTGGCCGTCGCCGAGACAAATTTCATCGTCGATCAAGCGTGCAGGATCTTGGCGTCCCGGCTGCCGCTCTATTTTGAGCGCGTCGTAAGGCCCCGAGCGATCATCTCGACCTTATAGAGAGAGCCTGCCCCGCCGATATACAGCGTCTGCTTGGTGGGCCCGCTGAATGCGATATTCTGACAATCTGCCGGCGGACAGCGCACGGGTATGATGCCGAGGTGCTGCCCTTGCGGACTCAAGACCTCGATACCGCCTCCGGTGGCGACGTAGAGCCGGTCGTCATTGTCGACAGCCATGCCGTCCGCGAACGTCTTGATGCCGCCCAGACCGTTGTCCCGGCGGCTTCGACCCTGCAGAGTGGCGAACTCGCGCCGGTTTTCGACAAGGCCCTTCGGCCCGATATCCCAAGCGATGACGTGGTCCCCATTGGAATCGTCAACGTACAGCTCGGTTTCGTCTCGATTGAGCTGAACGCCGTTTGGCCGGATCAATCTGTCTTCGATCTTCACCGGCGCTTGCCCAGGCGGGATGTAGTACACGGCGGGCGGCAGGCGCGGGGCAAGGGGTTTGCCGCCTTGCCTCTTCACCAATTCCACGGCCTGCTGCGCGGTGAGCCCGGGGTCCGTGAAGTAGATGCCGCCATTGCGGGTGACGATCAGGTCGTTCGGACGACTGAACGGCTTGCCGTCGTACTTGTCAGCGAGGACGGTTTCACTCCCCTGCGGATAGATCACACCGATCCTCGTGGACCCATCCCAGGCTTGGGCCGAGATCAACCGTCCCTGGGAGTCCTGGCTTACGCCGTGCGATTCATTGGATTGCGCAACGAGGACCGAAACCTCGTTGGTCTGCGTGTTCAAGCGGTGCAGGCGGAGCCCATCCGGTTCGGAGAACACCAGCGTTCCGTCCCTCAGCCCAATCGGATCGTCCAGGCCTTTATAGCCTTGGAGAATGCGTTGAATCGGGGCTCCGCCCTTGACCACACCGGGGATTTCCGTTGCGGCGCCGACGACGACCGGTGTCTGAGCGCCAGCGACGCAAATGGGTGCCAGCGACAGTAGCGTGACTGCGACGCCCGCGATTTTTGTTTTTGATGTCATGTCGCGATTAACTCCAGAACGAAAATGGGAGCACTCCGCCGTCGGTGGGAGAACAACCTAACATAGACTTGCAAGCCAGCCATGGGCGGCGAGGCACGGCAAGAATATGCGCGCTGCTCGATGCCCCCAATTGCGATGAATAACGGACCGTGCGGCGACCTGCCTCGAACGTCTGCTTTGGCCTAAAGGACGTCGCACTCATCCATTCGAAGCGGCACATTTCCAGAATCCCACGGCGATCCCAATTTTGTTCAACGCTTGCGCGTTTCAATGCGCCGGCACCGTCCCCATATGCCATAGCCAAGCTAAGGGAAGGAGCAGGTCGCTGTGTGCCCGCAATTGCACCGGAATTCGCACCAAATAATCTTGCGCGAGGTCCGGTTTTTCTTAAGGGTTCCCTGGAGTTCTCTCGTTCGAACCCTCAAATTCGGGGGGAGGGGAGGAGTGCCCCTTTTTGCGAATTTTTGTCCGGAGATAATACATGCACGTGAAAGCCGCGGTAGCGTTCGAGGCGGGCAAGCCGCTTGAAATCGTCGATGTACAACTGGAGGGTCCCCGCGACGGCGAAGTGCTGGTCGAGCTGAAGGCCACCGGCATCTGCCACACCGACGCATTCACGCTTTCGGGCGGCGATCCGGAAGGGCGCTTTCCCGTCATCTTCGGTCATGAGGGTGCGGGCATCGTGCGCGAAGTGGGCAAGGGTGTGACCTCCGTCAAACCCGGCGATCACGTGATTCCTCTGTACACGCCCGAATGCCGGCAATGCGAATATTGCCTCAACCCGAAGACCAATCTTTGCCAGGCGATCCGCACCACCCAAGGCGCGGGTGTGATGCCGGACGGCACGAGCCGCTTTTCCTATCGCGGCAAGCCGGTGCTGCATTACATGGGGTGTTCGACCTTCGCCAATTTCACCGTGCTGCCGGAGATCGCGGTGGCGAAAATCCGCGCCGACGCGCCGTTCGACAAGGTTTGCTATATCGGCTGCGGCGTCACCACGGGGATCGGCGCCGTCATCAACACCGCGAAGGTGGAACCGGGCTCGCGCGTGGTGGTGTTCGGGCTCGGCGGCATCGGGCTCAATGTGATCCAGGGTGCGCGCATGGTAGGTGCCTCCCAGATCGTCGGCGTCGACCTCAATCCGGCGCGCCGAGCGCTTGGCGAAAAATTGGGCATGACCGATTTCGTCAATCCGCGCGATGTCTCAGGCGATCTGGTGGCGCATCTGGTCGAGCGGACGGGCGGCGGCGCCGATTACAGCTTCGAATGCATCGGCAATGTGAACTCCATGCGCCAAGCGCTCGAATGCTGCCACAAGGGCTGGGGCATGAGCGTCATCATCGGCGTGGCGGGCGCGGGCCAGGAAATCTCCACGCGCCCCTTTCAGCTCGTGACGGGCCGCGTCTGGAAGGGCACCGCGTTCGGCGGCGCGAGAGGCCGAACCGATGTGCCAAAAATCGTCGACTGGTACATGCAGGGGAAAATCGCCATCGACGATCTCATCACCCACACCATGCCGCTAGAAAAGATCAACGATGCCTTCGACCTGATGCACGAAGGCAAGTCTATCCGCTCGGTGGTCCTCTACTGAGATGCGGTCACGATCCGTAACGATAGGCGATGCCGATCCGGAGCGCGCGCGGTGCATCATAGGTGAAGACTCTGTCGGCACCTTCCGAAGTCGCAACCTGCGCGTTGAACAGATTGTCCACGGCCAAATAGAGATCGATCCGGTCGGTGAAATGCACGCTCGCCTTCACGTCTACCGTCGCAACGGGCGGGAGCTTCAGCGTGTTCAGATCGTCGGAATAGCGCGCCGTCTCGTAACGCACGTCACCCTCCAGCGTCAGTTCCTTGAACGGGTTCGCAACCAGGCCCGCGGTCAGCGTCACACGCGGCGTCGAAGCTGGGCGCTTGCCCGTGAGCTGCGGTGTGACCGATTGGCCATTGACCCGCGCATCGGTGATCGCGAATCCGCCGCGCACCGCGAACACATTGGTGAACTGGTATTGCGCGTCGCCTTCCGCACCCAGAGCGCGGATGTAACCCACGTTCTGGCGCTGAATCAGCAGCCCGCCGGCGGGCAAGGTCACATCCGGAAACGAGACCGGTCCGCTGGCGATTGTGACGTTGGTCACCCCATCTTGGAGCTTGTTCCAGAATGCGGTCGCATCCCAGGTGAAAGCGCCTTCATCGTCGCCCACACCGACTTCCACGCCGTAAAGCTTCTCCGGCTTCAGGGCGGAATTGGCGCGTGTGTAATTGTTGCCGACGCGGAAGGCGCGATAAAGCTCGTTCAGCGAAGGGGCGCGAAAGCCTTCATAGGCGGCGGAGCGAAGATAAAGCCCATCACCCAAATCCTTGCGCACGCCCGCGCGCCCGGTGGGAACCGTACCGCTGGTGTCGGCGGGCTGGCTGTTGAGAGTCATTGCGCCGGTCGCAAGGCTGTGCTCGATCGTGTGGCCGTCGTAATTCCTCCAATCGTCGATGCGCACTCCGGCTGTGAACAGCCAATCGTCCACCCTGCTGGCGCCTTCGGCATAGACGCCCCCGACAAAGGTGCGTCCGCCGGCGAAGCGGCTGGAGCGGAATTGACCGTTGACGAAGCTGAAAAGCTCGCGCGATTCCCCATCGGCGAATCGTGCATCCGTGCCCAGTTCCCAATCCAGCCAGGAGAAATTCCCGCGCACCGCAGCGTTGCCGCCCCAGCCGAGCGCGGGCACCGCATATTGGTTTCCGGCGGGCGTGACCGTCGCGCGTTTGACCCCGACCGCGGACGTCACATTGGACATGTTGGTATCCCGGTACCAACCCTGAATGCGCCAGCCGATTGTATCCGGTCCTTCGGCATTGGCGACCGTGATGCTTCCGGTGTTGCCCTTCGCCGTTGACGTGGCTCCGGCAATGCCGGTATCGCGGCGCTCGTCGTAAAAGCCGAAACGTCCGGTAATTTGTGTCCCCGGCACGACTTCAACGCCGCCGTGGATGGACGCGCTCGTGGCATTCAGTGTCAGCGGTTTGTCGGCGGCGCCCGCTTGACCGGGGGCAACCGGCACCCAGCCGCCTACGGACTGATACATGGCGCTGGCGCCGATGCTCACATTGCCGAATTGGGCATTTCCTGCACCGGCGACGCGTCCCTGGTCCAATTCGCCGCCTTCGGCGTCGATGATACCCCCGGTGCCCGCTCTTTCGGTCAGCGCGATGACGCCGGTCAGCGCACCCGCGCCATAGGGCCCGGCGCCGGCGCCATGGACGATCTCTGCCCCCTGAATATCTTCCGATGGCAGCGAACTCCAGATCACCCAGCCGCCAAAAGGATCGTTCTGCGGCACGCCATCCAGTGTGACCAGCGCACGTCCCGCGCCGGAGGCGCCGATGGAGCGCAGGGACACGCCCTGTACGGTGGGGTTGGCCGAAAGACTCGTATTGCGCCGGAACAGCGACAGGCCGGGCACCTGACGCAGCGCCGTATCGATCTGGTCCGACACCTGCAATTGCTGCTCATCAAGAAGCGTCGTGGAATAGGCTTTGTTGCCAACCGGATCGGGAGGCCGTGCGGTGATCGTCACGACCTCAGGCTGCTGGATATTTTCACCAGCGACCGCGGACGTCGCCGCAGCGAGACCCAGACCGATACCGGCTGCGATGGCGAGCGCGGACTCGCCGCGTATGGGCCATGCGGAGAGATGATCCGGTGTGGCGTTCTTTTTCGGCGCATATGTCATCTTGTGCCTCCCACGGCGCAAATTCGCTTATTTCGCGCCGCTTCGCCACTGGTCCGTGGGAAAATCCGCGCACTGACAATTGGCAGCCTTGAGCGAAAGAACGCTTTCCGGCTTGTGCAATGATGATGAGCTATGGGACCGGCGTGAATTTCTGGACCCGTTTTCCCGAATCCACCTCGCCCGTGTAGAGATTGCCCTTCGAATCCATGAACGCCACATGGACGAAATGGAACATTCCGCCCTGATGGCCGTGATGGCCGATCTTGGCCACGACCTTGCCGGTGTCGCGTTCCAATTCCCAGACGACGTTGTTCACGATGTCGGCAACGAAAATATATTTTTGGCCAGGATCGGAAGAGAAATCGACCGAGCCCGCCGAGCCGCCGCGCAAGGTCTCGTTGGCGATGAAGAATTCCTTCAGATACTTCCCCTCTTTGGTGAAGACCTGAATGCGGTCTCCGGCGCGGTCGCAGACATAGACGAGCCCGTCCTTCGCGATACGCACGCAATGCACCGGCGATTTGAAATCCTTAGCGGGCGGTCCCTTGGGATCGTGCGGCGGTTGCGGGCCGTTATCGATCTCCGCAAGCGGCTTGCCGTAGGCGCCCCAGCCGCGTTTGAACTTGCCGGTATCCCAATCATAGACCAGCACGCGCCGATTGAGATAACCGTCGGCGATATAGATTTCATGGGCGTCTTCGTCGAGGGTTGCCGCCGCAACGCCGCGCAGGAGCAGATCGGTCTGCTGATTGTCCTGTTTTTGTTGCGTCCCTGCCGGCACGATGGGGCCGCGGTGGCCGAAATCGGACAGCAGCTTTCCGTCATGGCTGAATTTGAGCAGCGAATCGCCTGCCTGGGCGCCGCCGATATACACATTGCCGGCGCGATCGGTGAAAATCGTATGCTCCGATTTCGGCCAGCCCGGAACGGAATTGGGCACGCCCCAGGCGGTCAGAAGATTTCCCGCCGTATCGAACTCCATCACCGCAGGCGGCGGCACACAGCACTCGCCGGCCGGCGGATTGACCGCGGCGGCGTTTTCGCGTTCGTCGAAATCACGCGGACGGTTCAGCACCCAGATGTGATCGTCCTTGTCGACGAACAGCCCGGTAATGCCTTCCATGGTCCATTTGTTGGGGAGTTCCTTGGGCCAGGCCGGATCGTATTTGTAGGTCGGCGGTTTGTCCGCCGCGGGCGCGCCCATAGCCAAGCCGATGACGCTCGTCAGCGACAGCACAGAAACCCCCGCGAGCGTAAAACTTTTCCAATCCAGGCGCATGCGTGTCCTCCCCACGAAAGCCGAACAAACGTCAGATTATCAGCAGCAAGACGGAAGGGATACTGTTAGCATTTGCCCATGACATTGCGCACCCCAGCACCGAGCGACGCCGAAGCTGCCCATGTCCTGGCGATGTATGCGGCCGAAGGCAGGGACGCTGCTCCCGATTGGGAGGGTGCGCTCGATCATTTGCAGCAGGCAGCCGAACTCGGACATGGTCTCGCGCAAGCCGAACTTGCGGCACTCTGCGGCGATTGGGCCTTGGCGCAAAAGTTCGGCGCGGGAAAATCGTTAACCGAAGGCACATGGGGAGATTTGCGGCGCGCGGTCGATCTTCAGCGGTTGCTCACGCCGCCGCGCGCCAACATTCTCTCCGCGAGCCCGCGGATCGCGGCGATCGAAGCCATGGTGGCACCGGAACTCTGCGATTGGTTGATCGCGCGCGCGCGCATCAAGCTTGCGCCGGCTGAGGTCTACGATCACGAGACAGGCAGTCAAAGGATCGAAGCGGTACGCACCAACAGCGCGGCCTATTTTCTGTGGGAGGACAGCGATTTTTTGCTGCTCGCCTTGCGCGCGCGGATGGCGGCGGCCGCCGAATTGCCGGTTTACGCCATGGAATCGACGGCAGTCCTCCATTACACGGCCGGGCAGGAATTCATGCCCCATTTCGACTTTCTCGATGTCGCTAAACCCGGTCACGCCAAGGATGTGGCAGGGCGCGGCCAGCGGGTGCTGACATTTCTGATCGCGCTGAATGAGGGTTACGAGGGCGGCCAGACCGAATTCCCGACGCTCGGAAAACGCTGGAAAGGGCGCAAGGGCAGCGCGCTGTTCTTTTGGAATGTGGAACCCGACGGCAGTGTCGACCGGCGGATGCTTCACGCAGGCCTTCCCCCCACACGGGGCGAGAAATGGCTGCTCTCGCAATGGATCCGCGGCCGTCCCATCCAAAGCTGATTAAAGTCCGTGTTCGCTCAATCCCGGATGGTCTGCAGGACGCGGGCCGAGCGGCCAGTGGAATTTTCTCTCGGCTTGCGTGATCGGCACATCGTTGATGCTGGCTTCGCGCCGGCGCATCAGACCCACCTCGTCGAATTCCCATTGCTCATTGCCGTGGCTGCGAAACCAATCGCCATGTTCGTCATGCCATTCATATTGGAAACGCACGGCGATGCGGTTGGCGTGAAAGGCCCAGACCTCCTTGATGAGACGGTACTCGATTTCCTTCGTCCATTTGCGCGTCAGGAATTCGACGATTTTTTCGCGCCCCTGAAAGAACTCGGCGCGGTTACGCCAGCGGCTGTCCTGGGTATAGGCCAGCGCGACGCGTTTGGGGTCGCGGCTATTCCATGCGTCCTCGGCCCCGCGGGCTTTTTGCGCGGCGGTTTCGGACGTGAAGGGTGGCAAAGGCGGTCGGGTGTTCATAGCCGTAAATCAGCTTTCTTTGCGATGGGGATGGGGTTTCCATATGCCGGGCCGGACACGATCTTTCAGGTTGTTGCGTCTTGTTCGCTTCCCACGCACTCCGGTCCTCTATATCAAAGCGCAAACATCCGAAGCAAACGGCAAGCTCTTGAGCAAACGTCCCATTATCCGCTTAAAGCCGCGCGAGGGCCGCCGCGTGCGCGCCGGCGCGCCATGGGTCTTCTCCAATGAGATGACGATGGATGAGCGCGCCAAGGCGCTCGCGCCCGGCACGCTGGTCGGATTGGCAACCGAGGATGGCACGGTGCTGGGCACCGGCTATTTCAATCCGCGAAGCCTGATCGGCGTTCGCATGCTCGCGGGTGCGGATGCGGTTATCGATACGGATTTCTTCATCGAAAAATTCCGCCGGGCGCTGGTTTTGCGCGAACGGTTCCATGGCGCGCCCTTCTACAGGCTGGTGCATGCGGAAGGCGATGGTCTGCCGGGGCTTGTGATCGACCGTTTCGGCGATGCCTGTGTGGTGCAGATCGCCACTGCGGGCATGGAACGCCTGAAAGATCCGATGCTGGACGCGCTCGATGCGGTGATTGCGCCAGTCTCGGTGATCCTGCGCAACGATGTGCCGTCGCGTGCGCTCGAAGGTTTGGACAGCCATGTCGAGACCGTACGCGGTGAAGCCCCGCCGCGATTGGCGGTCGCGGAAAACGGCGTCACCTATTTCGCCGATCCCATCGGCGGGCAGAAATCCGGGTGGTATTACGATCAGCGGGAAAATCGCGTCTTCATGGCGGACCTCGCGAACACTGCGCGCGTGCTGGATGCGTATTGCTACAGCGGCGGGTTCGGCGTGCTCGCCGCGGCGCGCGGAGCCACGGAGATCGTCGGTCTGGATTCGTCGGAACCGGCGTTGAAGCTCGCTGCCGAAGGCGCCGCCGCGAACGGGCTGAGCGAACGGTGCCGTTTCGTGAAATGCGATGTGTTCGAGGAATTGGAGCGGCGTGCGCGAGACGGGGAACTTTTCGACATCGTGATCTGCGATCCGCCGCCCTTCGCGCCCTCGCGCAAGGATGTCGAAGCGGCGGCGCGCGCCTACCGCAAGCTCGCGCGGGCGGCGGCGGGGATTGTGGCGCCTGGAGGATTCCTGATGCTCGCGTCCTGTTCGCACAATATGTCTGCGGAACGCTTTGCCGCCGAATGTGCCGCGGGCCTCGCCCGTTCGGGACGGCGGGCGGCGCTCATCCGCGAAGCCGGTGCTGGACCCGATCATCCGGTGCATCCCATGCTGCCGGAAACGGCTTATCTCAAAACGCTGACATATAGCGTGGGCTAGATTTCGGTCTGCGAACCCAGTTCCACCACGCGCCCGGGGGGCAGGCGATAGAACTGCGCCGCTTCCAATGCCGATGCGTAGAGCTTGATGAAAAGCTTCGTCTGCCAGCGTCGCATCGACGAGGCGCGCGCCGGAACCAGCGTCTCGCGGCGGATGAAGAATGTCGTTGCGTCGAGATCGAGCGAAAGCCCATAGGCGCGCGAACCCTCCAGCGCGGCGGGCACATCGGGCGTCTGGAAGAAACCATAATGAACCTCCACGGTATAGAAGCCCTTGCCGAGCTTCTTGACCGTCAGACGCTTTTCCGGCGGCACGAAGGGCACGTCCTGCACATCGACACGCAGGAAAATCACGCGCTCATGCAGCACCTGATTGTGCTTGAGATTGTGCAGCAGCGAGCCAGGCACTTCATCGATCCTGGGCGTAACGAAGATCGCGGTACCGGCGACCCGGATCGGGGACTTGTCGGCGCGTTCGAGAAAGCGGTCGGTGGAGATGCCGCCGCCATAGGCTTTCTCCAAGAGAACGCGCCGTCCCGCGCGCCAGACTTCCATGATGACGAACACCCCGGCCGCGATGGCGAGCGGCAGCCAGGCGCCTTCGACCAATTTCAGCGACACCGCGCCGAGGAAGGTGAGATCGGTCAGAATGAAGACACCGAACGCGGTCGCGATCCACGCCGGTTTCCAATGCCATTGCCGGATGACGACAATCAGGCCGAGAAACGTCGTGATCGACATCATGCCCGTGACGGCCATGCCATAGGCCGCGGCGAGGGCGTCCGAATTCTTATAGATCAGTACGATGGCGACCACACCGATCAGCATCAATGTGTTCGCCCGCGGCACATAAATCTGGCCGTAATCGGTTGCCGAGGTGTGCCGGATCTCCATGCGCGGCAATTGGCCGAGCTGGACGGATTGGCGCGTGATGGAAAAGACGCCCGAAATCACCGCTTGGCTCGCGATAACGGTGGCGACGGTCGCGAGCGCCACCAGCGGATAATGAAAGCCCGGCGGCGCGAGCGCATAGAACGGGCTATCCAGCGCCGAAGGATCGCGCAGCAGGACCGCCCCCTGGCCGAGATAATTGAGGATCAGCCCGGGCATGGTGACCGCGAGCCAGCCGAGCCGGATCGCCGTGCGGCCGAAATGGCCCATGTCGGCGTAGAGCGTTTCCACACCCGTGACGGTCAGGACCACGGATCCCAGCGCGACGAACGCGGTCCATGGTTCCATCACGAAGAGCCTGATTCCATCCCAGGGGTTCAGCGCGAACAGGATTTCCGGGGTCATCAGTATGGAGCGCAGGCCGAGAAGGCCCAGCACCACGAACCAGACAAGGACGATGGGTCCGAACAGCCGGCCGAGCTTGCCCGTGCCGCGATTTTGGATGAAGAACAGCCCGAGCAGAATCACCAGCGTGATGGGAAGCACCAGTGGCCCAAAACGCGGGTCTTCAATCTTCAGACCTTCGACAGCGGAAAGCACCGATATCGCGGGCGTCAGCATGCCGTCGCCGAAGAACAGAGCAAGCCCGAGCACGCCGGCAAAGCCGATCAGGGCTTTCATGCGCCGCGACAGGCCGGCCGAGCGATGCGCAAGCGAAGCCAGCGCAATCACGCCGCCTTCGCCCTTGTTGTCAGCTCGCAGGATGAAGACGATATATTTGATCGTGACGATGATGATGAGCGACCAGAAGATCAGGGAGATCGCGCCCAGCACGGCGCTAGACATGGGCATCTGCCCGCCGGTCGCCAGAACCGATTGGCGTACCGCATAAAGCGGGCTGGTGCCGATATCGCCATAGACGACACCGAGCGCGCCCAATGTCAGCCATGCTTGGCGCTTGCGCCAGGCGAGCCCCGATACTCTGGACGCTCCGCCATGGCCGCGGGCCGCCTCGGTTGTCTGCATCAAGCTCACAGGAAACAGTGCTCGCGGATCATTCGAACCCGTTGTCGGCCGTAAGGGCCTTCCTTAGGAAGGATGGTCCTTACAACGCCTCGCCTTTCGGGATAGTTGCCAACCCGAAGGCGGCGGAAAATACGCTTCGCCCTCAACTCCGACAAGGCCTAAGCTGCCGCAGCAGAAAAATCTCCTAAGTAACTGAATTACAAAGGAAAAATTTCGTCCTTTTAATCTAGTGTGCGACGATAGCGCAAAAGCGCGATCGCCCCGACCCCGCCAAGGAAGATTAACAGCGGCCAGATATTGGGCCAGATTTCCGTCCAGCCATTGCCCTTCAGCAGGATGCCGCGAACGATCTGCAGGAAATGGGTATTGGGAAGGGCTTCCCCAATCCATTGCGCCCAGTCCGGCATGCCGCGGAACGGGAACATGAATCCCGAGAGCAGGATGGATGGCAGCAGAAAAAACACCGTCATCTGCATGGCCTGAAGCTGATTTCGCGCGACGGTGGAAAAGGTGAAGCCGAGCGCCAGATTGGCCGCGATGAAAATCCCCGTGGCGCCGACGAGAAGCAAAAGCGAGCCTATCATGGGCACATGGAAGATGAAGCGTGCGCCCAACAGGATGAGCGTTGCCTGGATGTAGCCCACCACCACATAGGGGATGATCTTGCCCAGCATGACCTCAAAGGGGTGCGCCGGCATGGCGAGGAGGTTCTCCAGCGTGCCCCGTTCGCGCTCGCGCGTCATGGCCATGGCTGTCACCATCACCATTGTCATGGTCAGGATGACTGCGATCAGTCCCGGTACGATATTGTACTGGGTGATCCCCTCGGGGTTGTAGCGCCGCTGGATCACAGCAGTGAACGGAAGTACCGCGGCGCGGATCGCCAGGGGCCCGACCAAGTCATCCTTCAACGCCGAAGTCGCGAGCTGCGTCATCGCGGCAAGCGCATTTCCCGCCGCCACCGGATCGGTCGCATCCGCCTGGATCAGCACTTCAGGATTGAGGCCGCGGATCATGTCGCGCGCGAAATTCACCGGAATGGTGATGACGAAGGTGACGTCGCCCCGATCCAGCATCCGGTCGCCTTCCTCGGGCGAGCGCGCCACTGCGACGATATCGAAATATTCGGAGTTCTTGAGAGCCGCCGCGATGGAGCGCGCATAGCGGCTGTCGTCGGCGACATGGATGGCGGCGGGTAGATGCCTTGGGTTCATGTTGATGGCAAAGCCGAATGTGAGGAGCTGCAATATCGGCACCCCGACCATGATGGCGAATGTCATGTGGTCGCGGCGCATCTGGATGAATTCCTTCACCAGGATGGCGTAGAGGCGGGCGAAGGAGAACATTCTCATGATGGGTTCTTCCCTTGCGCATGATCGCGGCACTTCGCCGCGATCATTGCGCCCGAATATGCGTACCTTGCAGATGGATGAACACGTCTTCGAGGCTGGGCGTTTCCTCATGCATTTCAACGCCGGACTGTCCGCGCAACGCCGCGACAGTCTGTTCGAGAAGAGTGCGGTCGTGGCCGCTTGCGTGCAGCGCGGCACCGAAGAATGCCACATGCTCGACACCGGGCTTGCCCTGGAGCTGCGGCAGCAGGCGCCTGACATCGCGCCCCTCGATGACGAACGTCACGAGGCCCGATTGCTTGATGACATCGTCGACCGTGCCGCGTGCGATGATACGGCCCTGATTGATATAAACGATGCGGTCGCAGCGCTCGGCTTCGTCCATGTAATGGGTGCTGACAAGGACCGTGAGGCCGCTCTGACTGAGGGCATGGATCTGCTCCCAGAATTCCCGTCGTGCCTGCGGATCGACGCCAGCCGTGGGCTCGTCGAGC
>DASYEG010000107.1:0-4370 GCA_036499145.1 Micropepsaceae bacterium
CAATTGGAACTTCCCGACCAGAACCCCAACGCGGTGGCCTTCGGCATCGCACCGCAGCTCGCGACGCTCGAAGCCCTGGTCAACCCCAGCGTCGATGAGCTCTTGTCCACCGCCGCGCAGAGCGCGAACGGCACACTCGAAATCATACCGCCCGAAGCGCCGCTGGTGATCTTCGTCTTCAGCAAGAATCGCGTCGTGCCGGTGCGAGTGACGGATTTCTCCATCACGGAAGAGGCGTTCGACATCGCGCTGAACCCCATCCGCGCCAAGGTCAATCTCGGCTTGCGCGTGATGAGCACCGACGATCTCGGCTTCCAGCACAAGGGCGGCACGATCTTCCTCGGCTATCTGCGCGCGCGTGAGGCACTGGCCGCGAAATCCGGCACCGCGAATTTGAGCACGCTCGGCATTACCAACCTAGCCTGAACCGGATAAAGCGATGACAACCGATCCCGTCCAATTGCTGATCGAAGCCGGCGCCATTCCGTCGAGCCCGTTCGCCGCGAACAGCCGGTATTACAGCGTCGTGCTTGGGCGCTGTCAGCGCGATGCCAACGATGCGGGCATCACCTATGTGCTGCGCCGCTTCATCCCGCAGCAGCGCGATATTCCAATCGCGGGCACGCACATCGTGCATGGCGGGGAGCGTCCGGATCTGCTGGCTGCCCAGACGCTCGGCGATGCGGAGCTTTACTGGCGCGTTGCCGATGCCAATGCCGTGACCGATCCGTTCGAGCTCACCGATACGCCGGGCGCGCGTATCGCCATTCCCACCCCACCCGGAACCTAGGCGAGCGATACATTATGAACGGCGGCGTTCAGCTCTCTCTGCAAATCGGCCCGGTGCCCATCCCCGCGCCCCGAGAGGTCGTGGACGCTCTGGTGCATGTCAAAGTGGAGGATGGTTCGGGCGGCACGCAAAGCGGCTTCGAGCTCGGCTTCGAGCTGCCGATTCGCTCGCCCTTGCGCACCCTGTTCCTGCTGACCGGCGGCGGCAGCTTGCCGCTGATGCGCGTGGTGCTCATCGTCACGATCAATGGCGCGGCGCGCTCCATCATCGACGGCGTGACCACCAATGTGGAGACCCAGCCGGGCGAAGGCGGCGTCGCCAAGCTGATCGTGAAGGGCAAGGACCTTTCCGCGCTGATGGATCTCATCGAGATTCCGGGACTGCCCTTCCCGGCCATGCCGCCTTCGGCGCGCGTATTGCTGATCCTGGCGAAATATGCCGCGTTCGGCGTGATCCCCATGGTGATCCCGAGCATTCTCGATATTCCACCGATTCCCGTGCAGCAGATTCCGCAGCAACGCGGCAGCGATTATGCCTATGTGACGAAGCTCGCGAAGGATGCGGGCTATGTCTTCTATCTGGAGCCGGGACCGGCACCGGGCACGTCCAAGGCGTATTGGGGGCCTGAAATCCGTGTCGGCGAACCGCAGCCCGCGCTGACCACCAACATGGATGCACTCAGCAATGTCGATCAGATTTCGTTCAATTTCGACAAGGAAAAAAAGACCATCCCCATCGTCTTCTTTCAGGAGCCGGTGAGCAAAATTCCAATCGGCATTCCTATTCCCGATGTCACGCCGCTCAATCCGCCGCTCGGGCTGGTGCCGCCGCTCCCGCCGAAGATCGTGAAGCTCGACAGTACCGCGCATTTGTCCGCGCCCGACGCGTTGATGGCGGGGCTCGCTTATGCCGGACAGCACAGCGATTCGGTGTTCGGCAAGGGCACGCTCGATGTCGCGAAATATGGCCGGCTGCTGAAGTCGCGCCAGCTTGTGGGCGTGCGCGGCGCGGGGCTCCCCTTCGACGGACTTTATTACGTCAAGTCCGTCACCCATGACATTCAGCGCGGTTCCTACAAGCAGAGCTTCTCGCTCGCGCGCAACGCCTTGGTCTCGACATTTCCAACGGTGCCGACATGAGCACAGAACCGCTCTACGGCAAATATCGCGGCACGGTGACGAACAATATCGATCCGCTGCAGATCGGGCGCATCCAGGTGATGGTGGCCGATGTCGCCGGCTTCGTGCCTTCGACCTGGGCGATGCCGTGTCTGATGGTGGCGGGCATCAATACCGGCGTGTTCACCGTGCCGATGATCGGTGCGGGCGTATGGGTCGAATTCGAGCGCGGCGATCCCGATTATCCGATCTGGGTCGGAGGCTATTGGGGCAGTGCCGCGGAAGTGCCGCTTCTGGCCCATGCGGTGCCGCCGGGAATCAACGGGATCACGCTGCAGACGCCGCTCAAGAACGGTCTTGTCATCAGCGACCTGCCCGGACCGACCGGCGGCATTTTGATCACCACAGCCACCAACGCCATGATCTCGGTCAGCGACACGGGAATCATCATCTCCAACGGCAAGGGCGCGAGCATCACGCTGACCGGGCCGACTGTGGATGTGAATCTCGGCGCGCTGACGGTGATCTAGGAGAGACGCGATGCCGGCACCCATTCTCCACCTCGGCGCAACGGTCCTCTGCTCCCATGCGGGCCAGGCGACCCCTTTAACGCCGTTCCCGCGCGTGACGCTTTCCGGCCAGCCGGCGGTCACGCTGGCAAGTCCTTATGCGATTGCGGGGTGCGCACTGACCGGCACGCCGAACCCGCCCTGCGTCACTGGACAGTGGGTGGCGGGCGCCACGCGCGTCTTGGCGGGCGGCACGCCGGTCGTGACCATGATGGGACAGTCGGTGTGCATGGCACCCGGCACGCCGATGCTTCCCGTTGCCGCGCAGACGCGCGTGCTCGCGACGTGATGAGGCGGCAATGAGCGAGCTCGATTTTCCTTATCATTTCGACGGCCTGGGCCGGACGGCGACCACATCACCTGAGGATCATGTTCGGGACCTCATCGAGCAGGTGCTTTTCACCGCGCCCGGCGAACGGGTGATGCGCCCCGATTTCGGCAGCGGTCTTCTGGCGCTCGTGTTTCAGCCGAACAGCGTGACATTGGCGGCGACGACGCAAATGCTGATCCAGGGCGCGCTACAGCAATATCTTTCGAACCTGATTGCGGTGCAGTCGGTCGATGTCGTCAATGATGATTCCACCTTGCGCGTGACTATCGTCTACATGCTGCTCAGTGACCGCACGACCCAGACCGCGACCTTCGTGGCGCCGGGAGGGGCCGCATGAAATATCATTGCTGCGATCTTCGCCGGCTCGAAGTGCTGAAGCTGAGCGGCTCTGCCAATGCCATCGAGTTCCTGGAGGTGCTCGATCTCGCCTCGCCGCCGGGCGCGCCGCGGCAGCAAACGCTTTTCATCCGGCTGCTGCGGCCCGGTTTCGCGCTCACGCCGGACAATCTTCGCATAAGCGGCGGCCAGAGAATCCGCGCCGTGGACATTGTGTGGTGCGCACCGGCCAATGCCCTGCCGCCGGAGGCCGAGCCCGGCCTCGTGGCGAGCGTGGACGATCTCGCGCGCACGCTCGTGGTGCGCACAGAGAGCGCCGGAGATTTCTCGATCTACATTTTTGCCATTGTCGCCAATTCCGGCAGTGACGATCCACCGGCGAGTTTCGATCCGAAGCTGTCATCCATCGAATTCTCGTTCAAAGTGGAATGCCCGTCGGATTTCGACTGCGCGCAAAATCCCGCCTGCCCGCCCGAGCCGATTGTCCGCCCCGAGATCGACTACCTCGCGAAGGATTATCAGGGCTTCCGGCGGTTGATGCTCGATCGCTTGAGTCTGCTGACACCGAGCTGGACGGAACGCTCGCCCGCCGATCTGGGCGTGGCCCTGGTCGAGTTGCTCGCCTACGCGGCCGACAATCTCTCTTATCGCCAGGATGCGATCGCCAACGAAGCCTATCTTGCGACGGCGCGTCAGCGCGTCTCCGTGCGCCGCCATGCGCGCTTGGTGGATTATTTCCTCCACGAAGGCTGCAACGCGCGCGCCTTCGTGCATTTCGATGTGGTTGGGCAGAATGTGGCCCTTCCCAGCGGCACGCAATTGCTGACCCGAATTTCCAATCTCGGTACGGTGATCGCTCCGGGCAGTCAGGCGTTGCGCGATGCCATCAATAGCGGCGCCCAGATTTTTGAAACCCAGCACGACGCGATTCTGGACGAACGGCTGAACCAGCTATTTTTCTATAGCTGGGGTGACGGCGGATGCTGTCTGCCGCGCGGCACGACCAGCGCCACGCTTGCCGGCCACGCCGATTCGTTGAAGCCCGGCGACATCCTGGTGTTCCAGGAGATGATCAGTCCCACGACATTCAAACCCGAAGATGCCGACGGCTCGCATCGCTGGGCGGTACGGCTCACCGCCGTCACGCTTTCCAGGGACCCTTCGGGGCAGCTCTTCAATGAACCGCCGGTCGATGGGCCCGTCGATGTCACCGAAATCGCCTGGGA
>DASYEG010000108.1:0-20890 GCA_036499145.1 Micropepsaceae bacterium
GCGTCAGATGGCCGGATGGCCGCTGGCCTGTCGCGAGACAGGCTGGAGGAAAGTCCGGGCTCCACGGAAACACGGTGCCGGATAATGTCCGGCGGAGGCGACTCCAGGGATAGCGCCACAGAAATGATACCGCCAACCGGCGAAAGCCGCGGCAAGGTTGAAATGGTGCGGTAAGAGCGCACCGCGGGTTCGGCAACGAAACCGGCAAGGCAAGCCCCACCGGGAGCAAGACCAAATAGGGACGGCACTTGGCGTGTTCTCCGCGCCGCCGTCCGGGTAGGTCGCGCGAGGCGTTCGGCAACGAACGTCCCAGAGGAATGGCCATCCCTCGCGTAAGCGAGGACAGAACCCGGCTTACAGGCCGTCTGACGCCAATATTTCGGGGGAGGGCAGTAACAGAACAAAGAAAGAACGGAAACATTAGGATTCCATCAACGAATATTGTAGATTGGCGCTGTTGTTGTTTCGTTCTAAGGGAATGGTAGGCCGCGAATAAGACGAGACTAAATATTGTAAAGCCAAACCCATATATTTCCTGTGTTTTTCGTTGACGTGGGGCAAAATCCCATGCTATCCCATCTAATCCCATGCGTCGTCGCGTGGCGGGTCGGCTCTTTTGGAGGGTCGTTCGCGTCGCATGGGTCTGAAGGGGCGCAAGCACCAGACCGTGCAACCATTTGTCTCCACCATTGTGAACAAACTCGACGCCAAGGGTCGCGTCAGTATTCCCGCGCCATTCCGCCAAATTCTCGCCCAGCAAACTCTTCGCGGTTTCTATTGCTTTCCTTCTTTTGTTTCTCCGGCGCTTGAGGCGTTCGGCGAGGACTTGCTCGCCGATTTCCAGAGGCGCCTCGGCGCCGTCGATCCCCTGTTCAGTGAGGATTACGACGCGCAAGCCCAGGCGGTCGTCGGCGAAACGCAACTCCTGAACTTCGACGATGAGGGGCGCGTCCGTCTGCCCGACGATTTCCTCGCGCATGCCGGAATCAAAGACCGGGTGCTCTTCGTCGGCATGATCCAAAAATTCCAGATTTGGGACCCGGACCGCTTCGAGCCGGTCCGTCTCGAACGCATTGCGCGTGCGCGCGCGACGCGGCTTGGCACGGGAGACGCAGCATGAGCGGCGCCCATGTCCCAGTGATGCTCGATGAAGTGATGGCAGTGCTCCAGCCGCGCGACGATGCGATCTATGTCGATGGGACATTCGGGGGCGGCGGCTATTCGGCAGCGCTCCTCGCATCCGCCAGATGCCGGGTCTTCGGCATCGACCGCGATGCCGAAGCCATTGCCCGTGGCCGCGTGCTCGCCGATCGATCCGATGGCCGTCTGACGCTCATCCACGGCCGCTTCTCCGAAATGGATGAGCTTCTGGAAGCGCAAGGTGTCGCAAAGGCAGACGGCGTCGCGCTGGACCTCGGCGTGTCGTCCTTCCAACTCGACCAAAGCGCGCGCGGCTTTTCCTTTAGCAGCGACGGCCCGCTCAGCATGCGGATGGACGATACGAACGGAAAAACCGCGGCCGATCTCGTAAACACGCTGTCCGAAGATGCGCTCGGTGACATCCTGCGCCGTTATGGCGAAGAAAAACGCGCCAGATCGATCGCGCGCGCCATCGTTGCCGCACGGCCGATTGAACGGACGCGCGAGCTTGCGGGCATCGCCGAACGCGTGCTTGGCCGCGGCGCGCACAAAATTCATCCCGCTACGCGCACATTTCAGGCACTGCGGATCGCGGTGAACGATGAACTCGGTGAGCTGGAACGCGGGCTGGCCGCCGCCGAACGTGTCCTGAAGCCGCAGGGTTGCCTGGCAGTCGTGTCGTTTCATTCGCTCGAAGACCGCATCGTCAAACGCTTCCTGGTCGAGCGTACAGGCCGCACAGGCCGTGGTTCACGCCATGAACCGGAGCAGGTTCGCTTGCATGCGCCGACCTTCCAGACAATCGGCAAAAATCCGCAAGTCCCGGGCAACGAGGAAACGCGCGCCAATCCTCGTGCCCGCTCGGCACGACTGCGCGCCGCCGAACGAAATTCCGCGCCTGCCTGGAATTTCTCGCCCACCCATGGAGAGCCTGTATGATCCGCACGCTAAATTTCGCGTTCATCGTCATCACCAGTTTGGTATGTCTTGCGGTCTACCGCACCGCGGAGCAGGCGCGAGTCGATCAGCGGGCGCTTAAGACAACGCAAATCGCCATCGTTCGTGAAACCGATGCGCTAACGGTGTTGGGCGCGGAATGGGCACGCATCACGCAGCCGGCACGTATTCAGGCGCTGACGCAACGTCACCTCGACCTTTCGGATCTGCCGACGGTGGAACTTTCGTCGCTTTCCCAACTTCCTGAAAAGAATCCGCCGCTCGCTGCTGAGGGCGAAATCCGCAACGCCAAGGCGGTCGTTCCGCAAGTTCCGGCGGTGTCACAGATCATTCCTGCGAGCGAACCGCGCATTCAGCCCGCCCGGTTGCCCGATGCGAGTTTCGCGTCGTTTCGCACCGGAACATGATCTATGGCGAAGCGGCCGGCAGTTCCATCGCTTGTCCGGAATAGGATCGCATTCGCGGCCCTGTTCTCGGCGGCCTGCTTCGGCATCATCGCAGCGCGTTTGATTGACGTGATGGTGTTTGGTGCCACCTCCACCGGCACCGTGGTCACCCTGGCGCATCCCATGCGAGCAGACCTGGTCGACCGCAATGGCGTGTTGATCGCACGCGATTTGCCGGTTAGCGATCTTTATGCGACGCCATCGGCATTCTGGGACACGAACGAGGCTGCTGAGGAGCTTGCTGCAGCGACGGGCGCGGAGAAAGGGCATCTGAAGCAGATCTTTGCCGCCAAACGCGGGTACATTCTGGTGCAGCGCGGACTCACACCGGACCGCCGGGATGCGGTGATGCATCTGGGCCTGCCGGGGCTTGTTTTCGAAGAAGGCTACAAACGTTACTATCCAAGTGGACGTATCGTCGCGCATGCCGTAGGCCAGGTTGATACCGACGATCACGGCGTGTCGGGTTTGGAGTTGGGATTGGAGACCCGTCTCCGTGGTGCGCGAGACGCAGCACCGGTCCAACTCTCTCTCGATATGCGCATTCAGTATGTACTGGAACACGAGATTGAAGAGGCGGCCCACTCGTTCAAGACCAAGGCTGCGGGAGGCATCGTTCTCAACGTACGGACAGGCGAGGTTCTGGCGCTTGCCTCGATGCCCGATTACGAGCCCAACATGCGCAAATTGCAGGCTGGAGATTCCATCCGTAATCGCATGACGCAAGACGTTTACGAGCTGGGCTCGATCTTCAAGATTTTCGCTTTTACCGAAGCTATCGAAGAACAGACAATCCGGCTGGACGAGCCATTCGAAGTGGGCAAGCCTTTCAAGCTCGGGCACTACTACATCCATGATTTCGAGCGGCTGGGGCCGAGCTTGCCCGCCGCCATGGTGTTCGCCGATTCCTCCAATATCGGCACCGCGCAGATCGAAATGCGCTCGGGCCCGGCAAAGCAGAAGCCGTTTCTGAAGAAACTTGGGCTGCTTGACCCTCTGAAAACCGAGCTTCCGGAAGTCGCCTCGCCTCTTTACCCTCGCCATTGGGAGGTGGTGGAAGCGGCCACAATCGGTTACGGCCACGGCATCTCGGTCAATCCGTTGGGTTTTGTCGCGGCCGCCGCTGCGGTCGTCAATGGCGGCACCACCATCCGTCCAACGTTCCTCAAGAACGACACGGTTCAGCATGGCGAGCGTATGATCTCCGAGGAAACCAGCCGCACGATGCGTCAGCTTTTGCGGCTCGTGGTAACCGATGGCACGGGCAAGCTGGCCGATGTGCCGGGCTATGACGTCGGCGGCAAGACCGGCACCGCGGAAAAAGCGGAGAACGGTTCCTACGCGCATCATTTGCTGATTTCGTCCTTTTGCGGCGTCTTCCCCATCGGCGATCCGCAATATCTGGTTTTCATCATGCTTGACGAGCCTCACGGCAATAAGCAAAGCGGCGGTTTCGCGACCGGCGGCGCTACCGCAGCGCCTGCCGTCGGACATACGATCGCCAAAATTGCTCCGCTTCTGGGACTGCACCGAACCGACACCTTTGCCGCGGCAAATCCCTGAGATTTTCACAATGGAACCATAATCAAGGACGAGTGTTGGGTGCGGTGGGGAAGGCGGAAATTGTGAAGAGTGGCGTGCAGGAATTCCGCGGACTTGCGGCGGACAGCCGCGAAGTGA
Organism: Micropepsaceae bacterium; assembly: GCA_036499145.1. Classification (GTDB taxonomy): domain Bacteria; phylum Pseudomonadota; class Alphaproteobacteria; order Micropepsales; family Micropepsaceae; genus CAIYRG01. The sequence continues at coordinate 4,224 of DASYEG010000108.1, forward strand.
AACCCGGATTCTTGTTTGCGGCCCTTTCCGGCATCCGCACGGACGGCGCTCACTTCATTGAAGACGCGGTCACGCGCGGGGCGGTGGCGGTTTTAGGGACGCCGGAGATCGCGACGATTGCGAAAAACCTCGGCGTCCGTTTCATCGGAGCCGCTAATCCCCGGCAGCGTCTGGCTGAGATAGCAGCGGAGTTCTATGGCGCGCAGCCTGCTGTGATCGCTGCCGTTACGGGCACCAATGGCAAGACATCGGTTGCGTCGTTCCTGCGTCAGATATGGGCCTTTCAGGGGCGCCGCGCGGCAAGCCTCGGCACGATCGGCGTCGATTCTCCGTCGGGTCACGTGTCGCTTGGCCATACCACGCCCGATCCGGTGCGGCTCCATGCAGAGCTTCGCCGGCTTAAGGAAGAGGGTGTGGATCACCTCGCGCTCGAAGCCTCGAGCCATGGGCTAGATCAGTACCGGCTCGACGGCGTCAAGATTTCCGCAGCCGCGTTCACCAACATCACCCGCGACCATTTAGATTATCACGCCAGCTTCGCCGGCTACCTCGCGGCGAAGTTGCGACTCTTCAGCGAGCTGGTGCGGGAAGGTGGTGCTGCGGTCGTGAATGCGGATGCCGACCATGCGCAAGAATTCATAGCGGCGGCGCAATCGCGGGGTCTCAGGCTCCTCACAGTGGGCAGACACGGTGAGGATTTGCGGCTAATCGCACAAGTGCCCCATGTGAGAGGACAGGATGTGACTGTTCGCCATCCGGGTGGCGAACAGAAAATTTCTCTCCCGCTCGCGGGTTCGTTTCAGGCGTCGAACGCGTTGGTTGCGGCAGGACTGGCTCTAGCGTTGGGCGATCTCGCCCAAGATGTGTTCGCCGCGCTGACGACGCTGAAAGGCGCTCCCGGGCGGCTCGAACTCGTGGCGCGCACGAGTCAGGACGCGGCAATCTATGTCGATTATGCCCACACCCCGGATGCGATCGAAACCGTTCTGAAGGCACTCCGGCCCCATGTGCAGGGGCGGCTGCATATTGTCTTTGGCTGTGGCGGTGATCGCGACCGCGGCAAGCGATCCCTGATGGCTGAAGCCGCCGCGCGCTTGGCAGATGAAGTCGTGGTGACGGACGACAATCCCAGGTCCGAGGATCCGGCTGCGATCCGCCGCGAGGTGCTCGGGGGCGCGCCGGGTGCGCGGGAAATGGCCGACCGCGCGGAGGCGATTCAGTACGCGGTGTCCTCCCTTCGCGAGCACGACGCGCTGGTGATTGCCGGCAAAGGGCATGAGGATTATCAAATCGTCGGTACCGAAGTACGTGTCTTTTCCGATCGCGATGAGGCGGTGAAGGCTGCGCGCGCTTTGGGTGGCATGGCCGTCAGCGAGGCCGCATGAGCGAAACCGCGCTCTTGTGGACTGCTGAGGAAGCCGCTGCCGCCACCGGCGGCAAGGCGCCGGTCAATTGGTCGGCTTTTGGCGTGTCCATCGATACGCGCACGCTTCAACCCGGTGATCTTTTCCTGGCCCTCAAAGGCACGCGCGACGGACATGCGTTCGTTGGCGCGGCGCTGGAAAAAGGAGCGACCGCCGCAATGGTGGCGGCGCGGCCTGAACGCGTTACGGCGGACGCACCGCTGCTCCTGGTCGGCGATACGCAGATAGGCCTCGAAAGGCTAGGCCGGGCTTCACGCAAACGCGTGCGCGCGAAGATCGTGGCCGTCACAGGCAGCGCGGGGAAGACGACGACCAAGGAGATGCTGCGCCTGATGTTGGCGCCCTCCGGAATGGTTGCGGCATCCGCAGCCTCTTACAATAATCATTGGGGCGTGCCGCTTAGCCTCGCACGGATGGCTCGCGATACTGCTTACGGCGTGTTCGAAATTGGGATGAATCATGCCGGGGAGATCCGCGCACTGGTGGATCAGGTCCGGCCGCACGTCGCGCTGATCACCACTATCGCGCCTGCTCATCTGGAATATTTCGGCAGCGTGGAAGCGATTGCCGATGCGAAAGCGGAGATCTTCGAATCTGTCCAGCCGGGTGGAACCGCGATCCTGCCCCGTGATAATCCCCAATTCGAACGGCTCAAAAACCGTGCGCAGGCGGCGGGCGTTGCGCGCGTTCTCACGTTCGGCAGGGGTGTGGATGCCGATGCCCGCCTGATTGCGACGGAGTCGTATAGTGACGGGCAGAAGCTGACTGCGGACATTGCCGGAAAACGCATCGTTTGCGCGGTCGGCGCAGTGGGCGCGCATATTGCGTTGAATGCGGTCGCCTCTCTGCTTGCGGTACGCGAATTGGACGCGGGTATGGACGCCGCCGCTGGCGCGCTCATTGGATACCACGCACTCAAAGGACGTGGTGCGCGGCTTGTGATAGGCGGAATCGAATTAATTGACGAGAGCTACAACGCCAATCCCGCTTCCATGGTCGCAGCTCTCGATGGGCTGGGCCAGACGCAGACTAGGGGTCGCCGTATAGCGGTGTTGGGCGATATGCTTGAGTTGGGAGAGAACTCTGAGGATTTGCATCGCGCTCTCGCGGGAGCTATCACCGCCGCGCACGCGGATCTGGTCTTTCTGTGCGGCTCACACATGGCCGCTCTGTGGCAGGCGATACCGCCACGTGTACGCGGTGCCTACACCGAAGCTTCCGCGACACTCGCCCCCGAGCTCACGCGCCAATTGCGGACAGGCGATGTGGTGCTGGTCAAAGGCTCATTTGGCAGCCGCATGTCGGTGATCATCGACGCGCTCAAAGCGCGCGAAGCCGCTAGGGCTTAGGGGGGAACGCGTGTTCTACCATTTTCTGGTGCCGCTCGCCGACGAATACCGGGTCCTCAACGTTTTCCGGTATCTCACTTTTCGTACAGGCGGCGCGATGATGACTGGACTCTTTGTCTGCTTCGTCATCGGGCCGGCCTTCATCCGATGGTTGAAGATCAGTCAGGGCAAAGGCCAGCCGATTCGGACTGACGGTCCGCAGCGCCACATTATCGAGAAACAGGGCACGCCCACCATGGGGGGCCTCCTCATCCTCGTCGCCATGGTGGTGGCCACACTGCTGTGGGCAGACCTGTCCAATCTTTACATTTGGGCTGTGCTGATGGTCACACTCTTCTTTGGGCTGCTCGGGCTCGCGGACGATTATCTGAAAGTGACGAAGCGTTCGGCCGATGGCGTTAGCGGCCGCATGAAGCTGCTGTTCCAGTTCTTGGTTGCCATGGCGGCCGTGCTTTTCCTCATGCACTTGCAGGCGGCTCCGCTCACCGGAGCGGTCGCGGTTCCTTTCTTCAAGGGTGTGTTGATCCAGCTTGGTTGGGCATTTGTCATTTTCGGCTCCCTCGTAGTGGTTGGCGCATCCAACGCGGTGAATCTTACGGACGGTCTCGACGGGCTTGCCATCGTGCCGGTCATGATCGCGGCAGGGACGTTTCTGCTCATCGCATATCTCGTCGGCAACGTCCGTTTCGCCGACTATTTGCAAATCAACTATGTTGCTGGCACCGGAGAACTCACCATTCTTCTCGGTGCTCTGATCGGGGCAAGTCTAGGTTTTCTTTGGTTCAACGCCCCGCCGGCGATGATCTTCATGGGTGATACGGGATCGCTCGCGCTTGGTGGGGTTCTGGGTGCAACGGCCGTTGCGGTGAAGCACGAAATCGTATTGGCCATTGTCGGTGGTTTGTTCGTGATGGAAGCGGTCTCGGTGATGGTACAGGTGGTTTCTTTTAAGACCACCGGCAAACGCGTTTTTCGCATGGCCCCAATTCATCATCACTTCGAGCATCTGGGCTGGCGCGAGCCCACCATTGTGATCCGTTTCTGGATTATCGCGGTGATTCTTGCATTGATCGGTCTTTCGACTCTGAAACTGCGTTGAGATGGTCATGATCGAAGTTCGATGCTTCAAGGAACGAACGGTCGGCGTATTCGGACTGGCACGCTCGGGCCTCTCCGCGATCCGGGCACTACGCGCGGGCGGCGCGAAAGTTTTTGCCTGGGACGACAACGAAACTGGACGTTCCCTCGCAGAAGCTGAAAGCGCGGCTATCGAACCATGGGACGGCTGGCCATGGGCAGAATTGAGCGCGCTTATCTTGAGTCCCGGGGTGCCGCTGACGCATCCTCAACCGCACGCAATCGTGACGCGCGCGCGCGAAACAGGTGTCGAGATTATCGGCGATGTGGAATTGTTCGCACGGACGGTAAGGCCGGACCGCAATACGAAGGGGATGGCGCCGGTCATCGCGGTTACCGGCACTAATGGCAAATCTACGACTACGGCGCTGATCGGCCACATCCTCCAGAGCTGCGGATTCGATGCGCAAATCGGCGGCAATATCGGCATGCCGGCGCTTGATCTCGCGACGCCGGGCGCGGAAACCGTCTATGTGCTGGAGGTTTCCTCTTATCAGATCGATCTGTCGCCGGGACTTGTTTCGAATGTAGCGATCCTCACCAATCTTTCGTCGGATCACATCGACCGCCACGGATCCATGGCCGGCTATGCAGCGGTGAAGCAGAAGCTGCTGGCACAGACCGCACCGGATGGGTGCGTCGCGGTTGGAGTGGACGATCCGCAATCGGGAGCGATTTACACCAAGCTTTCGGCCGAACGCGGCAATAAAGTGGTGGCGGTGTCCATCGGCAAGGTGCTCGGCCGCGGTATTTTCGCAATCGATGGGAAGCTCTTCGATGCGTGGGACCAGCCGGCGACGGCAGTCGGCGATCTTACGATGGCCACCCGGCTTCCCGGGGCGCACAATTGGCAGAACGCGGCGCTCGCTTACGCTGCAGTCAAACGGATCGTGCGCGATCCGCGCGCCATCATGGCTGCGATCATCCGTTTTCCGGGACTCGCTCACCGTATCGAAGAAGTAGGGCGAATTGGCAAAGTGCGCTTTGTCAATGATTCCAAGGCGACCAATGCAGACGCTGCGGCCCGCGCGCTTGCATGCTACTCCGATATCTTCTGGATCGCCGGCGGCAAGCCCAAGGAAGGCGGCATCGTGGGCCTCGCGCCCTATTACGCAAGACTCCGCCGGACCTATCTGATCGGAGAAGCGGCGCAAAGTTTCGGGCGCGCACTGCAGGGGCAGGTCGATGCGGTGCAATCAGGCACACTTGAGCAGGCGCTCGGAATGGCGTTCGAGGATGCACGATCGAGCAATGCCCCTGAACCGGTGGTGCTTCTGTCGCCCGCCTGCGCATCTTTCGATCAGTTTCGCGATTTCGAACAGCGCGGCGACAGGTTCCGCGAAATCGTCAAGACTATGATGATGGATTCGCAAAATTTGCCAACGCACGAGGACGTTGCTTCATGAGTCTTTCGCGCGCCGATAATTCCGGGTTTGCCCGCTGGTGGTGGACGGTCGACCGCGTCAGCCTGATCGCCATGTTGGCGCTGATGTCGATCGGCCTGGTACTCGCATTTGCCGCCAGCCCGGCCGCAACGGGCCACGGCAATTCGGTCGGAAATTTCTCCTATGCATTGAAACAGGTCGTCTTTGCCGCAACGGCCGTTTGCATTCTGATAGGCGCCTCATTGCTCAGTTTCAAACAGGCGCGTATGGCCGCGGCGGCGATCTTCGCTCTCGCGTTGGTCGGAGCTGGACTTGCGCTTCTTATCGGGCCAAATGTCAACGGGGCCCATCGCTGGCTCGAATTTGGCGGTTTCAACCTCGAGCCTTCGGAGTTTCTCAAGCCCGCTTTCGCTGTTCTTGCCGCGGCTTTTCTCGCGGACAAGCTCAAACGTGGTTTCCCGGGTGAAGCCTGGACGCTGGGGTTCTTGGTGCCTGCCATTCTGATTTTATTGTTCCAGCCCGATGTCGGGCAGACGGCTCTGCTCACGACGCTCTGCGTATCCATGCTATTTTTCGCGGGTCTTGCCTATTATTGGATCGTGGTTCTGGCGGCCGGAGGAGCTGGTCTCGCCACCGCGGCGTATTTCTTGCACCCTCATGTGCGCGAACGTATCGCCCAATTCATGGATGCGGGCGGCTATCAAACAGGTCTCGCTCTAAAGGCTTTCGAGGCAGGCGGTATCGGTGGTGTCGGGCCCGGCGCGGGCACGGTTAAATACCGGCTTCCCGACGCGCACACCGATTTCATCTTCGCAGTCGCGGGCGAGGAATTCGGTGTCCTGCTTTGCATCTTGATCGCGGGTCTCTTCGGGGTGGTGACCATACGCTTGTTGCTGCGTGCCGCACGCTCGCGCGAGCCTTTCGCTCAACTTGCTGGCGCGGGTCTGGCCCTTGTCATTGGGCTCCAGGCGTTCATCAATATGGGTGTCTCCCTGTCGATTCTGCCAGCGAAAGGTATGACCCTGCCGCTGATCTCCTATGGCGGCTCGTCGCTCTTCGGCGTGGCCCTGACTTTAGGGTTTGCGCTTGGCCTCACCCGGCAACGTCCCGCTCTTCCCGAAGAGGCTGCGCGATGAATGCCCCGTTTGTGCTCGCGGCCGGTGGCACCGGCGGTCACCTTTTTCCCGCCCAAGCGCTTGCGAGTGAATTGATGCGCCGTGGCCGGCGGGTGGTGGTGATGACCGACAGGCGTGGGCCCAATTACGGCAACGCCTTTCCTGGCGCCGAAATCACAACGATTCCTGCAGCGACATTTGCCGGGCGGTCCATGCTGGGCCGTATGACCGCATTTGGCGTAATCGCACTGGGGGTTGCGGCGGCTTTGACGAAATTTCTCAATCTGCGACCCCGCGCGGTGGTGGGGTTTGGCGGCTACCCCAGCCTGCCGGTGATGCTGGCAGCCTCACTTGTGCGGGTGCCTTCGGCATTGCATGAGCAGAATGCCGTGCTTGGACGCGTCAACCGCCTGCTTGCGCCGCGCGTGAAACGGATTGCGGCCACGTTTCCGTTTGCGCGTTTCGCTCCGGATCATCCCGAACGCGTCGTCTTCACCGGCAATCCGGTGCGGGTCGAAGCCGCCGCTCTACGGGCCGCTTCTTACGTGCCGCCAGGCCCGGGGGAACTCATAAAACTGCTTATTTTTGGCGGCAGTCAGGGCGCACGTGCGCTGTCGGAAATCGTACCCGCGGCGTTGGCACGCTTGTCTGGCGATTTACGGGCCCGACTCGACATCACCCAGCAGAGCCGCGCCGAAGATATGGAGATGGTGAAACAGGCTTATCGCGTGGCGGCGTTGAATGCGGAAGTGGCGAAGTTCTTCACCGATTTGCCTGGACGCATGGCGGCATCCCACCTTGTCATCGCGCGAAGCGGCGCGTCCACGCTTTCGGAACTGACGGTGATCGGCCGTCCATCGATCCTCATCCCCTATCCGTACGCGACAGATGATCATCAGGCGGCCAACGCGGCTGTGCTTGAAAAGGCTGGCGCGGCCTGGGTCATCAAGCAGGAAGCATTGGACGCCGACGGGCTTGCGCGGCAACTGACCGAAATCCTGTCAAATCCGCGGCTGCTTGCGGCGCGTGCTCAAGCCGCCGGAGCGCTCGGCCATGCGGACGCAGCTTCGCGCCTCGCGGATCTTGCTGAGGCCCTGGCGAAAGGCGGCACCGTATGAGCCGGCTATTGCCAATCGATTCACAGATGCGGGTGCCGCTTTCCATTGGCGCGATCCATTTCATCGGGATCGGTGGCATCGGTATGAGCGGCATCGCCGAAGTGATGAAGAATCTCGGCTACCGGGTGCAGGGTTCGGATTCCACAGATAGCGCAAATGTCAAACGCCTGCGCGATTCAGGAATCCCGATCGCCATCGGCCAGTGCGTGGAAAATCTCGGTGATGCGCAAGTCGTCGTCTATTCCTCCGCAGTAAAAACCGACAATCCCGAATTCGCGGCCGCTCGTACGGCGGGGCTGCCGGTCGTTCGCCGTGCCGAGATGCTGGCCGAACTCATGCGGCTGAAACGTTGTGTCGCCATCGCGGGCACCCACGGCAAGACCACGACAACCACCATGGTGGCGGCGTTGCTCGATGCCGGCGGGCTCGACCCGACTGTGGTGAATGGCGGTATCATCAACGCCTACGGAACCAATGCGCGTCTTGGCGCAGGTGAGTGGATGGTCGTGGAAGCCGACGAATCTGACGGCACCTTCCTGAAACTTCCAGCGACGGTTGCCATTGTCACAAACATCGATCCCGAACACCTCGATTTCTATGGCGATTTCGACCATGTCCGTGCCGCTTTCCAGGGTTTCGTCGAGAACCTGCCCTTCTACGGCTTTGGTGTGATGTGTGCCGATCACCCGGAGGTACAGGCGATCATCGCCCGTATTCGCGACCGGCGTGTCATCACCTATGGCTTCAGCCCTCAAGCAGACGCACGCGCCGTGAACGTGTCGTTTTCGCAGGGAGCATCGCATTTCGATGCAGTCTTTCACGACCGGCGCAAAGGCACCGAGACCACGCTCGGCGATCTTATTTTGCCGATGCCTGGCGAACACAATGTCTCCAATGCCATCGCGGCGATAGCGGTCGCGCGCGAACTGGGCGTGGAAGCCAGCGCCATTCGTAAGGCGCTGAACGGCTTCGGCGGGGTAAGGCGGCGGTTCACGCGCGTCGGTGAATGGAACGGCGCAGCCATCATCGACGATTATGGCCATCATCCCGTTGAAATCGCTGCCGTCCTGAAAGCAGCGCGTCAAGCTTATTCGGGTCCAATTGTCGGGATCATTCAGCCCCATCGTTATACGCGGCTGCGTGACCTGTTCGATCAGTTCTGCACGTGCCTCAACAGTGCCGACACGGCGATTGTTGCACCCGTCTATGCGGCCGGGGAAGCGCCCATTGATGGCATAAGCCGCGATGCGTTGGTTGAAGGTCTGCGGGCGCACGGGCATAAGCATGTCCTCACTATTGACGGTCCCGAGGACCTGCCGTCGCTTGTCGCGCCGCTCGCCAGGGCAGGCGGTGCGATTGTCTGCCTCGGTGCAGGCTCCATCACAGGCTGGGCCGCTGGTCTCGAATCCGCGCTGCGCCAGTGGGAAGCGAAGCTGTGATGCCCGCGGGACTCAATGCGCTGCCGAAGGTGCGCGGCACTTATGCCGAACACGCGAGCCTGAAAGACCTTGTATGGTTCCGCGCGGGCGGAGCCGCCGAGGTTCTCTTTCGTCCGGCCGATGTGGAAGATCTTTGCGCCTTCATGGCGGCCAAGCCCGACGATCTGCCGGTGACCGTGATCGGCGTCGGCTCCAACCTCTTGATCCGCGATGGAGGCATCGGCGGCGTCGTCATTCGCCTTCCGGCTTCTTTCGGCCGCATCGAAAGGCTGAGCGGCACACACATCCGCGCTGGGGCGGCCGCGCTCGATGCGGCGGTCGCGCGTGCAGCGGCTGATGCCGGCATCGCCGGCCTTGAATTTCTGCGCGGTATTCCGGGGACCATCGGGGGCGCCCTGAGCATGAATGCCGGCTGCTATGGCTCTGAAATAAAGGACGTGTTGATGCAGGCTCGCGCCGTGGATCCGCGCGGAGCATTGGTCACGCTCAGCCCGGAGGAGATGGGCTTCAGCTATCGGCATTCGAAACCGAGAGGCTTGGTTTATGTCGACGCGGTCCTGCGAGGACAATCCGGAGAGCCCGAAGCGATCCGTTCTCGGATGGAGACGTTGGTCGCACAGCGCGAGAGCACCCAGCCGGTGCGCAGCAAGACGGGGGGCTCTACTTTTACCAATCCGCCGGGGCACAAGGCCTGGCAGTTGATCGATGCTGCCGGATGCCGGGGCTTGACCCGTGGCGCGGCTCAAGTCTCTGAGAAGCATTGCAATTTTCTTATCAACACGGGCGCCGCCGCCGCCAGCGATCTTGAAGCGTTGGGCGAGGAAGTTCGCGACCGCGTGAGGACGAAATTCAGCATCGCGCTCGAATGGGAAATCAAACGCATCGGGCGCGCGAAGGGCGGGCAAACATGATCCCCTTCAAACGTATCGCTGTTCTGCTCGGGGGGCGATCGCCCGAACGCGAAGTGAGCCTCGTTTCGGGCCGCGCCTGCGCCAAAGCGCTGCGTGAGGAAGGCTTTGAGGCCGTCGAAGTCGACGCCGGCGGGGACCTTGCCGAACGTCTGCGTGTGACGAATCCCGACGCCGTGTTCAACGCCCTGCATGGCCGCTGGGGGGAAGACGGCTGCGTCCAGGGGCTGCTGGAGCTGATGGAAATCCCCTACACCCATTCAGGCGTACTTGCGTCCGCCCTCGCGATGCACAAGGAACATGCCAAATCCGCTTTTCGCGCTGCGGGCTTGCCGGTTGCCGACAGCGTGGTGGTGGATCGCCATTGCGCCGCCGACAGCCACCAGATGGCGCGGCCTTATGTAGTGAAGCCGCTCAATCAAGGTTCCAGTGTCGGCGTTTTCATCGTGCGGGAGGGCGATAATGGTCCACCCACCGCACTCGATTCGCCGGATTGGAATTTCGGTGAATCCGTGATGATCGAGGATTATGTGCCGGGCCGCGAACTGACCGTGGCCGTGATGGGAGACAAGGGCAACGCCGTTCGCGCATTGGCAGTGACCGAGATCGTTCCGAACTTGGCGTTCTACGATTACGACGCAAAATATGCGCCGGGTGGTTCAAACCATGTGATCCCCGCGAAAATTCCTGAAATCGTCGGGCAGGAAGCTATGCGCTTGGCTGAACGTGCACATACCGCGCTCGGCTGCCGGGGGGTTTCGCGCACCGACTTTCGTTTTGACGACACAAAAGGCTCGAATCGGCTCATCGTGCTCGAAGTCAACACGCAGCCGGGCATGACTCCGACGTCTTTGGTGCCGGAGCAGGCCGCATACAAAGGCATGAACTTCCGGGCCCTCGTGCGCTGGATGCTGGAGGACGCTTCGTGCGACAGGTAAAGGCGAAGGCCACGCGATTGGAACGGCCCCCAGGCAGCAGCCGTCGCGGCAAGTCCGCTATACGCCCGGTTGATTCTCGTGTTTCGCGTAGGGCCAAATCTGCTGAGACCTTCTGGGGAGGTTTGATACAGCGCTTGGTTCTTCGCCGGCCTATTTTCACTTTGACGCTGAGTCTCGTGGTGATCGGTGGCGGAGTTGGATTGTTCGCCGGCGGGCACGTCGCCCAAGGGCTTTTACGGGTGCAAGCCGTCATCGCTGCGCCCTTTGCGGATGCCGGTTTTGCATTGCACGAGGTCACGATCTCGGGCGAGGAGCGTACAACTCCAGAGGCCGCGTCGGCGGCGTTGGCGCTGACCAAAGGCGATTCTATTTTCACTGTGAGGCCGAGCGCGGCGCGGGCCCGGCTCCTGATGCTTCCTTGGGTGGCGGATGCAGAAGTACGGCGCCATTTTCCGGACAAGGTTACGGTTCGCTTGATCGAAAAGCGTCCCTTCGCTCTCTGGAAGAACGGAAACGAACTCTCCGTGGTGGAACGCTCCGGGGCGGTGATTACCCGGGTTCAGCGTAATGCTCCTTCCCACTTGCCGAACATTGCTGGCGTCGGCGCTCCCGAAGCCGCAGCTCCCATGATAGACGCACTGGCGAAAGAAAAGGCGGTTCAGGCACGGCTTGTCGCCATGGAGCGTATCGGTGAGCGGCGCTGGGACCTGCATCTTTCCGGCGGTGTCACCGTGCGCCTTCCGGAAGAAGGGTGGGAGCGGCAACTTTCGGAGCTTGAGAGACTGATCGTAGAAAAAGGCGTCCTCGAACGCGATATCGAGATGATCGATCTTCGCTATCCCGATAATTATGTGTTTCGATTGCATAATGGTGATTCGCGGCCCGTGCCGCGAGAACGTCATGCGTAGGTAGAGGCCCGATGGGGGACGCATTCCGCACACGAGCGAATGGCAAGGCGAACGGCGCAGCAACGAGTCGCGCACGCAGCGGCCTGATAGCTGCCCTCGACGTGGGCTCGTCCAAGATCGCCTGTATCATCGCACGCGCTGAACAGGGTGGCATCCAGGTGCTGGGTTCAGCCTTGCATGAGTCGCAGGGCATCAAATCAGGTGCCGTGACCAATCTTGATCTCGCGGAGCGTTCCATCCGCGAAGCTGTTGGCGCGGCCGAGCAATTGGCGGATTTGCGCATTCAGGACGTGATTCTCGCGGTGCAGTGTGGACAGCCGAAAAGTCTGATCGCGCGCGCCGAAGGCACAACCGCTGGAGAATTGGTGAATGATGTGCACTTGCGTGCACTTCTGGGAGACGCGAAGCGCCGTTGCCGGGAAGACGGCTACGAAACTATCCAGGCGGCGCCCACCGGCTATGTGGTCGATACCTCGCGAGGTGTATCCGATCCTCGCGGTATGTTCTGCGAACGGCTCGGCGTCTCAGTGCATGCCGTCGCAGTGCGGACGGGACCGTTGCAGAATCTGCGCCTTGCAGTGGAGCGCTGTCATCTCAGTATCGCCCGTCAATTGTATGGACCCTACGCAAGTGGGCTGGCGACTTTGACCCCAGACGAGACATCGCTAGGCGTGACCCTGATCGATATTGGCGGCGGGTGCACGTCGGTCGCTGTTTTCATGGAAGATGTGCTGGTGCATGTGGATTCGGTTCCACTCGGTGGAGCGAATATCACCGCCGACGTAGCAAAGATGCTGTCCGCGCCCCTCGCAGCTGCGGAGCGCATCAAGACGCTCTATGGTTCCGCGCTCGGCGAACTCGACGCAGCAGGTGATCTTATCGAAGTGCCGCTGATGGGCGAGGAGGGCGCGTCTGCCAACGACCGTGTACGTCGCTCGGTGTTGACCCGGATCATTCAGGCACGGCTCGAAGAAATCTTTGGCGAAGTGCAGGCTCGCTTAAAGAAGAGCGGTTTCGATGTCGCCGCGGGAAGGCGGGCTGTGCTGACCGGGGGCGGCGCACAGCTTGCCGGGACACGCGAACTGGCAGCACAGCTTTTGAACAAGCAGGTCCGCATTGGACGGCCACAGACCTTTCCGGGACTTCCCGCAGCGACTGCCGGTCCCGCTTATGCCACGGCTTTGGGGTTGCTTATTTCGGGCGCAACAAGCCCTCCGGAGAGCAACGATCCCAATCCGCCGCAGGCGGAGGAAACTCCGCGGCGCGGCTTCTTACGCTGGGTAAGTGACCTTTTTGGGTGAATACGTGACGTTAAATCTCGGAGGCATGACATGACGATCAATTTTATGGCGCCGGACGCCAACGAACTGACACCGCGCATAACCGTGCTTGGTGTCGGCGGCGCCGGGGGCAATGCCGTCAACAATATGATCAATGCGAAACTCGAAGGAGTGAGTTTCGTCGTTGCCAATACTGATGCGCAGGCGCTGACCCAGTCCAAGGCGGATCATAAGATTCAATTGGGCGCGCATTTGACCGAAGGTCTCGGTGCGGGTGCGAAACCGGAGATCGGCCGTGGTGCTGCGGAGGAGACCCTGCCGGAAATCCTGGAACGGCTGTCGGGAGCCCACATGGTTTTCATCACGGCGGGTATGGGAGGCGGTACGGGTACGGGCGCTGCTCCGGTGATCGCGCGGGCGGTGCGCGAACAGGGGATCCTCACAGTGGGCGTGGTGACGAAGCCATTCCACTTTGAAGGCGATAAGCGCATGCGGATCGCCGAACGCGGTATCGAAGAACTGCAAAATTATGTCGACACGCTGATCGTCATCCCCAACCAGAACCTTTTCCGGGTTGCCACCGAGCGCACCACTTTCGCGCAGGCCTTTGCGATGGCCGACGATGTGCTGCATTCGGGCGTCCGCGGCGTCACCGATTTGATCATCATGCCAGGCCTTATCAATCGCGATTTCGCCGATATCAAGACGGTGATGTCCGAAATGGGCAAAGCTATGATGGGTACGGGCGAAATGGACGGGGAGGGCCGTGCCCTTCGCGCGGCCGAGGCCGCGATTTCCAACCCGTTGCTGGACGATGTCTCCATGAAAGGCGCACGGGCGGTGCTGGTGAACGTGACCGGTGGGCCCGATCTGATGCTGTTCGAGGTCGATGAAGCGGTCAATCGCATCCGTGCCGAGGTTGATCCGGACGCCAATATCCTGTTTGGAAGTGCGCTTTCAGAAGATATGGAGGGCCGGGTCCGCGTTTCGGTGGTTGCCACCGGCATCGATGCGGAATCCTGTGTGCGCCTGGGCGATAATGTCGAGAAACTGAAACCGCGCCGTAAAGCAGTGGACATCGAAGCGTCGCCTATTGCGTCGTCGCTCGCGCGGGGTGTTTTCGAACCGGTCGCGGAAATCTCTGCCCAACAGCCTGTCGCCAATCTTGCGCTCGGAATTTCCTCTGAAGTGGAGGCCATACTGTCCACGGAAGCTCCTGAGTTGGAAGCCGTGGAGCCTCTAAATCTCGGCAGCGAAGGGGCGCCGATCGTTGAGGAGCGCGCGGCTCCGCCGCTGGTGATGCGCGAGGACGTGGCGCATGAGCGCGGAAGGCGGAGCATGTTCAGCGGATTGTTTGGCGGGCGCAAACGCATAGAACGTACCGAGCCTGTGGTGGAACCAGCGTTCGAACGTCCCCGGACGCCGGCAATGACGCAAGCCGTCGCGCAGTCGATCGGGCGTGTGCCGACGCCACAGCAACCGGTCGCGCAAGCGGCCAGAGATTCCCAACAGCCGGTGGCGACACAATCGCGCGGCAGCGAAACACGTCAGCCCGCCCAAGGTAAAGCCGGTGATCTCTTCGAGGGCGTTGCCGAGGATGACCGGTTTGAGATTCCGGCCTTTCTGCGTCGCCAGGCAAAAACAGGTTCTTGATGGGGAAACGCCGGACGCTCGCTGCAGAGGTTTTCGCCACTGGCGTGACCCTGCATGCGGGTGTTCCGGTGCATATGCGGTTGGCTCCTGCTCTGCCGTCATCCGGAATTTGTTTCCGCCGGACGGATATTGTCGGATCGGAACCCATTATGGCTCTGTGGTCGAATGTCGTCGAGGCGCGGCTGGGCACCGTCCTGGGCGCCAACGGGATTAACGTTGGGGTCGTGGAACATCTGCTCGCTGCGTTGGCGGGCGCGGAAATCGACGATTGTAGCGTCGAGCTAGACGGACCTGAACCACCCGTTCTTGATGGCGATGCCCTGGCGTTTCTGAACCTCGTGAACCAGGCTGGCGTACGAGAAACGGACGGTAGGCAACGAATCATCACGGTGCTGAAAGAGGTCGCGGTTGTGACTGGAGATAGCTCGGCGCGGCTGCTGCCATCCGATACGCGCTGTTTCTATTTTGAGATTGATTTCTCCAATGCGGCAATCGGGCGGCAAAGCTTCACATTCGATTTCACGCGTGAAAATTTTCGCCGTGACATCGCGCCGGCGCGCACTTTCGGCTTCTTAAACGAAGCTGAACAATTGCGCGCTATGGGTTACGGGCGTGGTGCCGATCTTTCCAACACCCTCGTAATCGATGGCGACAGGCTGATAAATCCGGAGCGGCAACGGTTCCCCGATGAATTTGTCCGCCACAAGATCCTGGATGTGATCGGCGATCTGAAACTTGCGGGTGCTCCGCTAATCGCGCATTTCGAGGGACGGCGTTCTAGCCACGCGCTCAACAATGCGCTTTTGCGTGCGCTCTTTGCGGACCGGAAAAACTATGAATGGAAAGACTTGTAGCTATACACCTACAGGTAGAGAATGATATAAACTCTCAACCGGTGCAGACTGATATGGTTTAAAAGTGAAAGCGGCGGCCCGCGGCATGATCTAGACCGGTTGTTCCCGCCAGTGGCATAAACCATTTGCATTGAACGCGCCTTACTCAACGCCTCTAGGATTCTTCCATGCCCCTGAAGCCGCTGTTCTTTCTGTCCGGTGCCCGATACACCGCCGCGGTTATCGCACTTGGTGCCTGTAGTTTTCTGATGACGGGTTGTGCCAGCGACCAGGACATGGCCGCCCAATATGTCGAGCGCCCGATCGAAAAAATTTATGGCGACGCTTGGACGATGATTGATCGGCAGAACTGGCTCGAGGCGGGACGCCAGTTTGACGAGGTGGAACGGCAACACCCCTATTCGGTATGGGCGCGTCGCGCCATCCTGATGTCGGCCTACTGCTATTACGAAGGTAACCGCTACACCGAGGCCATCGACGCTTCGACGCGGTTTATCCAGCTGCATCCCGGCAACAAGGATGTGCCATACGCTTATTATCTGAAAGCGATCTCGCTCTATGAGCAGATCGGCGATGTGGAACGCGATCAGGGCAAGACGGATGAGGCGCTTACCGCGCTGCAGGATCTGATCCAACGGTTTCCGGACACGGAATATGCCCGCGATGCACGGTTGAAGGTGGATCTCGCACGCGACCACCTAGCCGGCCGCGAGATGACAATCGGCCGCTTCTATCTGCATGAAGGCGAATATCTGGCCGCGATCAATCGCTTTCGCACAGTGATCGATAAATATCAGACCACGACGCACGCACCCGAAGCCCTTGAACGCTTGACCGAAGCCTACCTGTCCTTGGGCGTGGTGAAGGAGGCGCAAACCTCTGCCGCCGTGCTCGGCTACAATTACCCGGGCAGCGCCTGGTACATGGATGCCTATACTCTTTTGACCGAGGAAAATATCGCTCCGGCCGAAGACCAGGAATCCTGGATCAGCAGGGCGTATCGGGCGGTGTTCTGATAAAAGCAGGTCATGCTGGCCTCGCTCACCGTTCGCGACATCGTTCTGATCGAAAAGGCGGAGCTTCACTTCGCGCCGGGCTTGAATGTCCTGACCGGCGAAACGGGTGCAGGCAAATCCATTCTGCTGGATGCCCTTAGTCT